>CAZQBR010000087.1:0-6620 GCA_964591975.1 uncultured Dehalococcoidales bacterium | reverse complement strand
CTAGCTTGTCCTCAATGACAACTGCCCCACAGGAGAACACTACATTTGGAGCACCGCCTGAGGGGGAGAATGCTGCACTTGGAGGACCGCCTGAGAGTTCATAATCCTCCACTGGCTCTAAGATAGGCTCATCACACCTCCAAAGCACAATTTCAGGCTGATGTTTGTCCAGCAGGGCACAGCCAAGGCGATACGTCCATGTCTCGGCTTCGACGCCATGGTAGATTAGGAGCCATCCTTCTTCAAGCTCGATTGGTGGCCCAGCCACCCCCACCTTAGCATCGTCCCAGTACCCAGGGCGTGCCTTCAGGATGTCCTTGTGGTCATACCAGTGGATTCTATCGTAGGAGAACGAGAGCCATATGTTCTGCGCCATTGTTATAGGTCGGTGTAGTAACGCCAATCTACCATCCAATCTTCTCGGGAAGTAAGTGGCATTTCTGTTATGAATGCCAACCATTATCGGAAGGATAAGTCTGTGTCTGCTCCACGTCCACAGGGTCTCTTGAAAATCGCTTATTGAAATGTGAGATTCGCAGACACGGGCCATATCTTTGTCCTTACCTGCGTAAAGCATAAATATTCTATCCTCAATAGCCACCAGCCGTGGATCCTCCACCCCATCCGGCTCAAACCATTCTCCTGGCGAGAACACAGGATAAGGAAGACGCTCTTCTACCTCGTCTATATTCTTCAGCCTGGCATAACCTAGCCGTGCGATGCCATCCTCGCCGTGGGCGCGGTAGAGAAGATGCGTCTTATTGCCTAGCTGTAGGACTCCAGGGTTGAAGACAAGTTTATTCTCCCATCCTCTGTTGGTAGCGCTTAAGATTGGGTTCTTTTCGTTTCTTTTCAGTTTAAGATTAAACTCCACAGTTCACCTCACCCTCGACTGCTATTATATAACGCAACCGTAACCTTCACCAATACAATTATATACTACCCCGATGTCACCTTGTAAGAGTAAAGCGAGCCTAGAAAACAATTTGACGCTTTGTGCAATGCCAAGCGGGGGGCAACTTCCAAGGGAGTTTTGGCCCTGCCGTTTTCAGGTCTTAGGGCTGTCTGGCACTTCTTCCAATGCCAAGAGGTAGCTTTCATAGGTTCTGGAGCCGAAAAGAACAAATACGATCTCTTTAATGGAAGTAGCTTGCTCTTTGAGAAATGAAACCGCGGTGCTTACCGCTATTCTTGCCGCTTCAGCCACGGGATAGCCGTAGGCACCAGTGCTTATAGAGGGGAAGGAGATGCTAGCCAGCTTGTTCTCAGCGGCCACTTTTAATGATTCACGGTAAGCACTGGCCAGGAGCTCAGCTTCATTTTTGCCAGCGCCATGCCAGATAGGTCCAACTGTGTGTATCACCCATTTCGCTTTCAGATTCCCCCCTGTGGTGATTACAGCTTTGCCCGTGGGCAGCCGCCCCTGCTTGGAAACAATTTGCTTGCATTTCTCCAGAATAGCCAGCCCTCCGGCCCGATGTATTGCCCCATCTACTCCCCCACCTCCCATCAAGCTGGGGTTGGCGGCGTTGACTATGGCATCAGTAGCCTGCCTGGTGATGTCTCCCTGAATTACACATAGCTTTGTGTTAGCCAATATTACTTCCATTTCCCTTCCTTTTCTTACTCTGCGACCGTTTGATTTTGATTTTTCGTTCAATTTTTGGCATTTTGGAAGCCCTTCACCTCCAGATTTTTGTAGCTGCCTTGGGTAATCAGGCACGGACGTCCAATAAATTGGGCAACTACATTTTTAAACAGCCTTACTCTGCCAATACCGATTTCGTAGTTTTGAAGTGGATTTTAGCAACCTCGTTCAGCCTTTCCTTTCCATACCTCTTGACAAAATCCTTCCCTGTTTCAATGACTGCTGACGAGGCTCCTTTAGGCAAATCCATGCCATATTTTCTTGACAGCACCGCTAGCTGGCGGAGGAATTCTGCCCTGGCTAATATCGAAGCTGCTGCCACTCCCATATCGCTTTCAGCCCTAAATCTTTGCTTCATCTTTATCCTCTTTCCTTTCTCCATCAGCGCATTGATTATGAAATTCTTATCTCCAAATTGGTCAGCCAGTGCATAATCACATTCTTCTTTATCCAGGATATTTTCTATAGCTCTGGAATGCCCCCAGGCGAGCAGGCGATTCAGGTTTCCTATCTTGCTATACAACTCGTTGTATCTTTTGGGCCCTATGATTACCACTGAGCACCCACACATTTTGTCGATTTTGGCTGCTAGCTCCTTTACCGAATTATCTGAAAGCCTTTTGCTGTCCTTTACCCCAAGTTCCTCAAGCAATAGGGCAATTGTGTCATCTACCACTACGCCGGCGACCACTAATGGCCCAAAGTAATCGCCCTTGCCCGATTCATCGCTGCCTATCCACTTGGAGTGTGGCGGCTTTTTTAAGCTTTCCTGCAATTGTTTATTTGACATAATAGAAACTGGCCAATCCGCTATTTTTACCCATCCATAATATCAAATTTTTTCGAGAATAGGTATGAAGGGGAATTGACAAAAAGTTAGCCGCGTGATATTTTGTTAGACTCATCTAACAACTGGAGGGGTAGAAACGATGGTGAAACAAGAAATGCAAAGAGAACATACCCCCAGTATGGAAGACTATCTTGAGGCAATAGCTATGCTTCGTGGAGAAGCGAAGGTAGTGAGGGTGAATCAAATCAGCCAAAGGCTGAAAGTGAGGATGCCCAGTGTCACTTCGGCCTTAAAGAAGCTTTCAGAGCAGGGACTAGTGAGGCATGAAAGATACGGCTATGTGGAGCTTACTGCCGGGGGTTATAAGGCAGCCAAGGATGTAATTCGCCGTCATGAGGCATTGAGCCTTTTTTTTGCTGAAGCTCTGGGCATTGACCAGAAAACAGCGGATGAGGATGCCTGCAAGATTGAACATGTCATTAGCCCGCTCAGTTTAGAGAGAGTGGTTAAGTTTATAGAGTTTATAGAGGCGTGTCCTTTGGGAGAGCCTAATTTTCCCAAGAGATATAAATATTATCTAGAACATGGAGAGCTCCCCGAGGAATGTGAGGAATGTCTGGAGAAAAGCTTGAGGAAGAGGAAGCGAGAAGGACAAAAAAATTTAGCGCCATTAAGCTAGACGTGTCTAACAAAACTTAATAATGATAAGAAAAAATTCGTAAGATAGGGAGTGACACATGCCGAGTAAAGCTATGATACAAGCTAAGAAGGAGAAGAGGCGATGGTACTAGGTCAACTTGAGGTCGGTGAAATAGCAAGGATTGTGGCGATTGAGAGAGGGCGGGAATTGAGGCAAAAGCTATTTTTAAGAGGTTTGGCTGAGGGGAAAGTGGTGAGGATAATATCCAATTGTGGGCCGGTAACTGTCGAGGTTGATAGAAACGTTGTTGCAGTTGGTCGTGGGATGGCTCAAAAAATTGTAGTAGAGAGGCGTTAAGCGTGGAGAAGAAGTTATCTCAGATGAAATATGAAGAGAAGGGCAGAATCAAAAAGATTGACCAGAGTTTAAAGGCCCGAATAGCAGGCATGGGAATTAGAGAAGGCAAGGAGATTAGGATGATGACAAAGCAGCCGATAAAGGGCCCTTTGGTGGTGAATGTAGATAGGGCTAATTCATCTATTGGCCTTGGACTAGCAGACAAAATCATTGTAGAGGTAGATGAGTGAAGAAAGTATTATTAATGGGTCAATCCAATGTAGGCAAATCTGTGATTTTTAACCGTCTGGCTGGGGCGCATGTCACGGAATCAAATTATCCTGGAACAACTGTTGATTTTGCCAAGGGGTTTATGCGGCTTGACCATGAAGATGTTGAAATCATAGATGTCCCAGGCACCTTTTCTTTAGAGGCCAAGGATAGGGCTGAGGAGGTAGCAGTAAGAATGCTTGAAGAGGAAAGGGAAGCCTTGATTGTGTGCGTTGTTGATTCCTCCAAAATAGAGCGAGGCCTTTATCTGTCTCTGGAGATTATGGAGAGGGGCTATCCCATGGTAGTTGCTTTAAATATGTGGGATGTAGCCAACAATAGCAATGTAAAGGTAGATGCCACAAAATTAGAGCAAATTCTTGGCGTGCCTGTGGCGCCTACTGTAGCGACAAGAGGAGAGGGGCTTAAGGAATTGGTATTGAAGATGAAAGAAGCAACGCCAGGTAAGATAGAAAAAATCATGGGAAAAGTGGAAATTAAAAGTGAAACTCACAGTTGACCAAAGATGGGAACTGGTAGAAAAGATATCCAAAGAAACCGTAGAGCTTGGCAAGCATGAGCTCTCCTTAAAGGATGCCCTGGCTGATGTTACCGTTAGACCGGCGACGGGCATACCGTTTGCCATTGCGGTTATATATGGGTTCTGGGTGTTCTTCCGCGAGTTCGCCGGGACGTTGTTTACCGATGGTTTTTTTGTCAAGATTTTCGACGGTCATTGGTTGCCCTGGCTGCAAGGTGTTTTCCCGGGAAAGGATACCTGGCTTTATTTTATCTTTGTAGGGGACCCCTTAGCCAACAATTCCTTTGAAGCCTTCGGTGTGCTCACCAGCGGGATTTTTCTTGCTATAGGCGTAGTTCTTCCCGCAATAGTGGCATTTTACCTCATATTTGCCATTTTGGAAGATGTGGGATATATGCCCAGACTGGCGGTTCTTGTTGATACGCTGTTCCACAGAATAGGTTTGCATGGCTTTGCTATTGTACCCACCATTCTTTCCCTGGGGTGTAATGTTCCTGGTATAGCAGCTACCAGAGCGCTGGAAACAAGGAAACAGAGGTTTTTGGCCATAACACTATTAGGAGTATTCATTCCCTGCGGAGCTCAAATTGGAATCATGGGGAAAATGATTCCAGGCTTGATAGGTTGGGTTTTCCTCGCCTTAGCCGTGGGGTATTTTGGCGTTGGCTGGATTATCAACAAGATTGTGCCTGGGGAATCGCCTGAGATTTTGATGGATGTGCCGCCATATCAATTGCCAACAGCGAGGAATATATGGAATAAGCTTCGGATAAGGACATCGAAGTTCCTCACGGTTGCCGTTCCTTTTGTTCTGCTTGGCTGCGTTATTGTGGCTGCTTTGTATATAACTGGAGCCATGGATGCCATAGCAAGTGGGTTGAGCCCGGTGGTAACTGGTGTGTTTGGGCTACCTCAGGATACGGCAGCGGCTATGATTGCAGGATTCCTGAGAAAGGACCTAGCCGTGGGAACAATCGGCATGCTTGCGGCAGGAGGAGTAACGATAACGGTTTATCAAGTGTTTACTGCTGTGGTATTGCTTAGCGTCTACTTCCCTTGTTTAGCTACATTTGCCCTGATGCTAAAGGAATTGAACTGGAAGGAAATTCTAGGAGCTCTAGCTACTCTTATAGTGGTGGTCTTTCTTTATGGGGTCATACTTCACTTAATAGGATTATCTGGAATAGGGAGTAGCATCTGGGTCCCGCTGGAATGAGGATTGGTGACATTAATATGAGTAATAGAGCAGCAAAATTTGGCAGCATATATTTTGGCATCTTTGGTGCTATCGTATTGATATTTGGCATAGCAGGGTTTGTAGTGATAGGAGTACACGGAACGGAAGGAATTACCTGGGGGCCTTTAGAGATGTCGGGCATGTTCTTGGTATGGGAGGCGATTATCCTTGTCGCTGCTGGTACGATATATCTATCGAGCGTGGGCAATTTCGGAGATGTTCGCCAGCTAGCAAAATCTGTAGCGGCGAGCATAATGATATGGATTGTTGCCGGGATGGCAATTTGGGCCATGATAGCCGGCTCCATCCCAGGAGGGGAAGAAGGCCCCTGGGTTAACCCTCCGGCGGATTTCATAGCTAGTTACGCTCCGCCATACATGCCAGCGATATTCTTGTTACCTTTCTCCCTGGCAATAATTTACCCCATTCACAAAAGGAGAAGAGCAGAGGCAAGAGAAGAAAGCAAAAACCTTGGGGAAACTGGCACTCTCCAATTTTAAATTAGAGCTCTTACCCAATGTATATAGTTATGAAAACCTATATCTAAAAAAGCTTGTCTTTATGGCTCTGAAGCAGGTTGCTGAACCGTATAGTGGTATAAGCTACAATGCTTCGACAGGATGTTTACAACATATTGGTGCTTTTTACTTCGCCTCTTCCCCAGCAACAGGACCGGGCGTAGTCGTATAGATAGACTTCACCGTTATGATGACAGCAGCTTTCCGGCGTACCGTCGACCGGGTGAAATCATATAAATTGACTTCACTGTTATGACGATAGCCGCTTTTGGTTTTAGCACAGGTATCCTCTCTAAAAGTTTTGCAAAGGCTTCGGGCTCGAGGGTCCTTTTTCTCATTTTAGCGTTGGCCATATCAATGGCAACTGCTTCCTCAAGCATCTTTCCAGAATATTCAATCCTCGCTGTGCCTTTGAACTGATAGCCCCAAACGTGATTCCAGTCCCACATCGCGAGAGCTACTTCCGGGTTTGCTTTTATGTTCTTCTCAGTCTTGTTCATAAAGTTGTCCGCTAACAGGATTTCATTATCAGAGATAATTTTGACACAGCCAACTGCGATGACATTGGGGATTCCTTCCTTACTTACCGTTGCCAGTGCCCATCCTTGACTTTTCATGGAAACCTCTATCATTTCCTCCG
>CAZQBR010000086.1:4049-6652 GCA_964591975.1 uncultured Dehalococcoidales bacterium | reverse complement strand
AAATTGCATCTCAATTTGAACATAACCAGCCCCTTGGCAGGCTTCACACCGTCCCCCCTTTACATTGAAGGAAAAGCGCCCTGGAGAATAACCACGCATTCTCGCTTCAGGAACCTGGGCAAAGAGTTCTCGAATAGGAGTGAATGTTCCCGTATAAGTAGCGGGATTACTCCGTGGGGTGCGGCCAATTGGCGACTGGTCAATGTTAACTACCTTATCAATATGCTCGGCGCCAATAATGCCGTCACATTTGCCTGGTCTGTCCTTAGCTCGGTAGAACCAGCGGGCTAACTTTTTATACAAGATTTCGTTGATTAGGGAACTCTTGCCACTTCCAGAAATGCCGGTGATGCAAACAAACTTGCCCAAAGGAATATGGACATCGATATTCTTTAGATTGTTCTCCCTGGCGCCTTTAATAACTAGCTCTTTCCCTGAGCCATTTCGCTGCTTTTGGGGTAGGGGGATTTGCTTTACCCCGCTGAGATACTGTCCAGTTACTGATTGGGGGCAATTCATTATGTCTTGCAATGTCCCTGTGGCTACAACAGCTCCTCCTTGTTTACCAGCGCCAGGGCCCATATCAATAATGTAATCGGCAGCCCTCATCATAGCTTCATCATGCTCTACAATGATCATAGTGTTATCTAAATCCCTGAGGCGCTTCAACGTGCTTATGAGTCTGGAGCCATCAGCGGGGTGTAAACCTACCGTTGGCTCATCGCAAATGTAAAGTACCCCGGTGAGCCCACTGCCAATTTGGGTAGCCAAATGGATTCTCTGTGCTTCACCGCCACTCAAGGTGGCAGAGGGACGGTCTAAAGTTAAGTAGCTCAGACCTATGTCTCTAAGGAAACCCAGACGGGCATGAATCTCCTTAATAATCTGGTTAGCTATGGCAAGCTCGCGAGGGCTAATTTGGCTACTGAGTTGTTCTATCCATTTTGAAGCTTCCGTGATGGATAGGGCAGTGATATCCATAATATTTTTGCCCGAAATAGTGATGGCGAGAGACTCTGGCTTCAGCCTTTTCCCCTGGCACGCAGAGCAGGGGTTGGATGACATATACCTTTCGATATCAATTCTAACGCTATCGGAATCCGTTTCCCTGTAACGGCGCTCCAGATGTGGTATGACACCTTCGAAATTTGTGTAATACTGGCGCATTCTGCCATAGCGGTCTTCATATGCGGCGGGAATCGCCTCGCCACCATCTCCATAAAGAATTAGATGTAACTGCTCTTCAGTCAGCTCCTTGACCGGCGTAGATAGGGAGAAGCCATGACGATATGCCAGAGATTGAAGTATGCTGCTATACCAGGTGCTCATCGCACCATTTCTTGCCCAGGGTTGAATAGCTCCTTTAGCCAAAGATAGTTCCCTATCAGGGATAAGCAAATTGGGGTCAATCTCAAATTTGCAGCCCAGTCCAGTACAAGCTGGGCAAGCGCCATGAGGACTGTTAAAGCTAAATGTTCTGGGGGCAATTTCCCCCAGGCTTATGCCGCAATAAACACAGGCAAAGTGCTCCGAGAAAAGCAACTCCTCGCTTCGGGGTTCCTCACTTGTCACCTTGAACGAAGTGGAGGGCCTCGGGGGTTCTTCAAGGCGGTTGAGGATGGAGATGAGAACAACACCTGACCCTAATTTCAATGCTGTCTCAATAGAATCGGCGAGCCGAGCAGCATTTTCATTAGTTCCTTTGTGGAGCCTGCCCTGAGCGGTGTGAGATTTTTCGCTCTGCTCAGGATGACGGGCAGCAAAGGACTCAGGATGACGACCCTCCCCTGTCACACTGAACGAAGTGAAGGGTCTCTGGGATTCTTCGTGGAGTTTGTCCTGAGCGAGATTGTTCGGTCGCTTCTCTCCCTCAGAATGATAAGGAGCGAAGGGCTCGGAATGACATATCTGTAATCGGTCAACCACAGCCTCTATGGTATGCTTCTTATTCTTATCTAGCTGAAATTCTTCGGAAAGGTCATGAATTTCTCCATCGACCCGGACTCTGACAAAGCCTGCCTTTTGTAAATCCTGGAGTATTGCTTGATGTTCACCTTTACGGTCTCTGACTAATGGCGCCAGTATCATAATGCGACTTCCTTCAGGTATCTCTTGAACGGCATCTACGATTTGCTGCACCGTCTGACGGGAAATCTCGCGTCCGCATTTGGGGCAATGTGGGTGACCAGTGCGGGCAAAGAGGAGGCGTAAATAGTCGTATATCTCAGTTACTGTGCCCACGATAGATCTCGGGTTATGAGGCGGTCCTTTTTGGTCAATGGATATGGCTGGGCTAAGCCCTTCAATATAATCGACGTCAGGCTTTTCCATCTGCCCTAAAAACTGGCGGGCATAGGTAGAAAGGGATTCTACATACCTGCGTTGACCTTCAGCGTATATGGTATCGAAGGCCAGGGAGCTTTTTCCCGAGCCGGAAACACCAGTGATGACCACGAGGTTGTTTCTAGGGATAACGACATCTATATCCTTAAGGTTATGCTCCCTGGCACCTTTGACAAATATGGCATCCGGCATGATGCTTTATTTTACCATCGCTGCCGATGCTTCTCAAAAGGGTGTATTTGTTCACGTGATTAGGCACA
>CAZQBR010000086.1:0-3949 GCA_964591975.1 uncultured Dehalococcoidales bacterium | reverse complement strand
GGAGCGAAGGGCTTAGAGTGACAAGCTGCTATGATTAAATCAATCCAGTGAAGTTTATTAACACTGGTGCTAATAGCAGTGAGATTACCGACATCAGCTTTAGCATTATGTTGAGGGATGGCCCAGCGGTGTCTTTCATAGGGTCACCAGTGGTGTCTCCTACTACTGCTGCTTTGTGAGCGTCTGAGCCTTTGCCGCCGAAGTGTCCTGCTTCAATCCACTTCTTGGCATTATCCCAGGAGCCACCAGCATTGTTCAGAGTGATAGCCAGGATAAAACCAGTGGCAATGGAGCCAATAAGGAAGCCGGCAAGAGCATATTTCCCCAGGATGATTCCCACTAATACAGGCACAATGATTGCCATTAGGGAGGGAGCCAGCATCTGCCTTAATGACGCTTTAGTGCAAATATCTACACATTTGCCATATTCGGGCTTGGCCGTTCCTTCCTTTAAGCCCTTTATTTCATGCCATTGCCGACGAACTTCAGTCACAATGAGTTCCGTAGTTACGCTCACGGAATTCATGGTCATGGCGCAGAAAACAGCAGGCATGAGGGCGCCTATAAGTATGCCAGCAATAATAGGAGCATTAAGTAGGCTTAACCCCGGGTCCATTAGCAGAGTACCTGTAGAGGAGACTTGCACTATTCCCGTGGCTAAGCTATAAGAGAGAAGCAATGCCAGCGCTGTCAGGGCAGCGGCACCGATAGCAAAACCTTTACCTGTAGCTGCTGTAGTATTGCCTAAAGAATCCAGAGCGTCGGTTCTTTCACGCACTTCAGGGCCGAGTCCTGCCATCGTGGTGATTCCTCCGGCATTATCAGCTACGGGTCCATAAGCATCAGTGGCTAAGGTTATGCCCAGGGTGGACAACATACCTACGCCGGCTATAGCTACACCATAGATGCCAGCGAAGTGGTGAGCTACGAGGACAGCTACAGCGATCAGAATAATTGGTGCCAGAGTGCTCATTAGACCATTGGCAAAACCACGGACCATAGTAGCGCCAGCTCCCGTCGAGCTGGCTTCCGAAATTCGCAGCGTTGGCTTAAAGGCGTAGGAGGTATAATAGTTTGTGCTCTCTCCCATGAGAACACCGGCTATCAATCCAGCAAGCATTGCCCAGAAAATCCCTAAGCTTGCATGTAATAAGAAATGAATTATAAGGAAGGCAAATAGCGCTGTTAATACTGCGGCTCCAAGCGTACCGCGGCGAAGTGCTCCCAATAGAGCACTCATCTCCGGTTTTTCGCCTACTCTAACAAGAAAACAGCCGATTATGGAGGCGATTACGCCTCCCGCAGCAATTAGCATGGGTAAATACCAGGCAGTCTGAAGATCGCGAATCCCAACTGCTATGGCAACGGCACACAGTGTCATGGTGGCGATAACAGATTCAATGTAAGACTCAAAGAGGTCAGCGCCCATGCCGGCTACATCACCGACATTGTCGCCGACAAGGTCGGCTATCACTGCGGCATTCCTGGGATCATCCTCTGGTATCCCTGCTTCCACTTTACCTACCAAGTCAGCCCCAGAATCAGCCCCTTTGGTGTAAATACCACCTCCTACCCTGGCAAAAAGGGCTACACCGGAGGCACCAAAACCGTAGGCAGGAAGTATCTTTAAGAATTCAACTGTGGCCAGGTTGTGAAAGGCAAAATAGAGGATGGACAATCCTATAATGCCAATGCTGACCACAGTCATCCCCATCACCGCTCCTCCTCTAAAGGAAACTCTTAACCCCTGATTTAAGCTTTTTTGTGCTGCTACGGTAGTTCTGCTATTGGACCTGATGGCCATATTCATGCCAGCATAGCCAGCACCCATGGAGCAGAGAGCGCCAAAGATAAAGGCCACTGCTACTCTCCAGCCTAAAACAGGGACGAATGCCAATATAATCGTTACCACGACCACAAAAATAGACAATGTTCGGTATTCTCTGCTCAGAAAGGCCAGAGCTCCTTCCTTGATAGCATCGGAGGCTTGTTTGACTAGCCCAGAGCCTTCGTCTTGCCTTAAGACATAACGCACAAAGTAACCAACAAGACATCCCCCCAGGATTCCGCATATGACACAAATCCAAACTAAATCCATGACACCCTCGTTTCTATGCAGACAGCAGACACAAAAATAAGGACACTTCGGCTAAATCTAAATGCCCTTACCTTCATCTCTGGTTCATTAAAGTAATCTATACCTAGGATGCAAATTTAGCATGGGAACCCCTTATATGTCAATTTAATATACTCGTTCAGGATGTTAGTGACACTTTCTCCCTTCTTTTGTTTTGTTGGTAATGCTCCAGGAATTCCTGTGGAGTAAAGTATCCCAGCGCCTGGTGAGGTCGAATAGTATTATACAGTCCCTCCCATTTCTGCAGAGCCTGATTTAGTTCTAATATCCCAAAATTGCTAACGTACTCGTTCAGGTGATTGGTGACACATGTTGTCCTTATCTGTCATTGCGAGGCACAAAGTGCCGAAGCAATCTCATTGCCTGACCTGCATTATAGCCATATTCATCCAGTATCCAGTATTGCTGCTTTTTGGTTTCTGCGTGTGTTTCCGTCAACAGCTTGAGGTATTCATTCTCTGAGTGCATATCTAGCCTCTCCCTATAGTTTGGTGTTAGCCTCTGGTCTTAACCCGCTTCAAAATCAATAGCTAAGCTACATCTTAAGCAAATTCGGCTACCCCTTATGTGATTTAGTAACCTTTATTTTTGGTTACGTATTACCTGATTTGAAGCGATGCCTGTTTTTACTTGAAACACAGGTGTATAATTAGACTGCCTTTGTCGCTAAAATAGAACAGGGTGAAGATGATGTAGCGGGGTAGGAATTAAAGTAGCGAAATAGAACTAGGGAGGTATAAATGCCAGGAGAGATAATCGATGGAAGGAAAATCGCCAATGAGATTAGGGAAGAGCTGAAGCATAAGGTGGAACGGTTGACAAGAAAGGGAGTAACACCGGGGCTTGTAGCAATCCTGGTTGGGGAGGACCCTGCCTCTTTATCTTATCTTCGTGGGATTGCTAGGGGATGTGAAGCAGTGGGCATTTTTACTGAAACAGTCAAACTTCCTGCAAATGTCACCCAACAGGAACTTGACGCCAAGATAGAAGAACTTAATAAAGACCCTAAATTCCACGGCATCATTCTCCAACTACCCTTGCCTAAACACCTTGATACTCTTAGGGCAGAGAGCGCTATATCACCTGATAAGGACATTGATGGGACTAACCCTGTGAATGTTGGGAAATTACTTCTGGGGGAGGAAGCCTTTCTGCCTTCTACTCCTTATGGAGTTCAGGAATTATTGGTTCGCAGCGCTCATAGTCCTGAGGGGAAGCATGTGGTTATCTGCGGTCGGAGCAACATCGTAGGGAAGCCACTAATGGGCATCCTTGTTCAGAAACAAAAGAAGGCCAATGCTACAGTGACCGTCTGCCATACTGGAACTAAGGACATTCCTTCAATCAGCAAGCAAGCCGATATTCTGGTTGCTGCTATGGGGAGAGCTAAGGTAATCACCCCGGATATGGTGAAGGAAGGAGCAATAGTAATCGATGTTGGAGTGAATCAAATAGAGGATTCGGAAAATCCTGGGAAGTTCAAGTTAGTAGGGGATGTTGATTTCGAGGCAGTGAAGGAAAAGGCTGGAGCAATAACTCCCGTTCCTGGCGGCACAGGCCCAGTAACTTCAGCAATGCTGATGGCCAATACTATTAAGGCCGCTGAGAAGATTAGTTAATATGCAAGCGAAAATTATCTTTAGGAGATGACAATATGGCTGCTAAGATACTCGATGGCAGGAAACTCTCGGCTGAAATAAGGGAAGAGCTCAAACAGAGGGTGGGAAAGCTCAAGGAGAAGGGCGTAACTCCTGGCCTTGCCGGTATCCTTGTGGGTGAGGACCCGGGCTCAACAGCTTATGTTAACCTCAA
>CAZQBR010000085.1:0-6653 GCA_964591975.1 uncultured Dehalococcoidales bacterium | reverse complement strand
GAGCCAAGATACTTGGTTAGTTCTGTTAGCTCCTTAACATCCTTGTTGAGTTTGGCAGCTCTCTGGTGCATATTGCCGAGCTTGGTACATAATAACCTTACTTCACTATCAATTTCGTCGAAGGGTCTGGTATATATAACCTCAATATCCTCCCCCAGTGACACCTTCTCTCCCTTTGGTATGTAGGTCAACACATCGTCAATGCCGGTTAATAACTTGCTGACTCCCGCCCTTTGCACTTCAAGGGCTTCTCTATCTATAGGCTTTAACTCCTCACTTTCCTCAACATGAAGCACACCAGCTCTATGTAAAGTTTTCAGAGCTTCGTTTGAATAATCCTTGGCAGTCATTACCCTGAGTTTAACCATAGGCTCAGGTGTATTGACAACTAGAGGCATCATGTCAACTTCGCCCCTGTTACGATACTCACTATGAGGTCCACTATCCCTTCTGCTTTCTTAGCGGCATTAGCGCTAACTTCAGAGGCTTTCTCCTCAGAAGCCTTGATTTTCTCATCGCTTTCTATTCCAGCCTTACGAATAATCTTATCACGCTCCGTTTTGACCTCGTCCATAGGCAACTCAGCCGAAAGGATTCTCCTAGTCTCCTCTTTAGCTTCAAGGAGAATCTCATTAGCTCTAACCCTGGCCTCCTCAAGTATCCTTTCAGCTTCGCTCTCGATGGCTTCTACACTACTAGCGATTTCTTTGGACATAATATACCTCTTCTTCTAATTCAAATTATACACAAAGCCTTGTACAGTTCCCCAAAACTCCGCGACTTCTGCAACAACATGCTTCTAACTTATCAGGTTGATTCTACCGCATTCGCAAGCAATTTTACCATTGCGTGTCTATCGTGAGGGCCCAACTCCTCCATCATGGTCACCATGCCACTGATAAAGATGAGGGCCTGGCAGTTTACGTCGTGAGGCTCTACACACTCATGCCTAGATGCCCAGAACCCTAGTTGTCCCAGCTGTTCAAGGTTCAAAACATGATGAGCTGTTCCAAGGCTATGCAAGATACCAAAGAAGACAATAATGCAAGTAAGGGCAGCACCAACAAGGGCAAGAATTAGGTCTAACGTCATCGTTTATCCTGCTTTCAGTAGCAATCTGGTCAGATTAATCACCACCGACTTAACAAGCATCCCTTCAAATATTATCCCACGGCGTCCGAAGATAGGAACTTCGATCAACCAAGCGTCAATTGTATCAAAACAATTTATCCTTATCAATATGTAACCACTTCCCCTCTACCGGTTAATTATGCAAAGCATCCAGATAGGCCTCCGTACATACCTTTCTCTACGTGGCTCACCAGGGAATGCTCCAGCACTGAGTCGAGACTAAAAAGGAATTTAGTCCCCCAATGTACAGGCCTGCCTCGCTGGGCATCTTCACAATGGAGGACTGCACGATTTATCCCTGCCCTAGAAGATCTCGTAGCAATGCTTGCCAATAGGTGATTCAGTGCCCTCAGGCAACCTATACTGCATGACTGAGTTAGCTAGCCCAACCCGTTATTCACTATTGCCGATGAGAAGATCACCCTCTAAGCTACCTCAAGGCCATGCCGGCTTATGTCAAACCCTGTAGCCTTGGTAGCTTAGCGAGTTGCTCGATCTCGCATTTCGTCCACACCCTCAGAATTCAACTACATATGATTCCCATCAAATACGCTCATTCATTCCCTCATAGTAAGTTCACATTTACACCAGGGCCCTCTTTTACCTCCAAAAGCATTTTGTCTCGATAGCCTCGGTACAGCAAGGAAGAACTCGCCAGCGTCTCAATGAACTGCTCAAGGCAGAAAGCTTCATTGACGGAAGCCAGAAATCAAAGTAAAATTCCCAACAATGTATAACAAGGCTGTGCTTGATAATGGATTAAGGGTTATCATCAGCCCCATGCCTCATAGACGCTCAGTATGTCTCGCCGTTCTGGTAGGCACGGGCTCTTGTTATGAAAGCCAAAGAGAAGCAGGCATCTCTCACTTCGCTGAGCATTTGTATTTCAAAGGCACACAGCGGCGCCCAACAGCTAAGGAAATAAGCCAGGATATTGAAGGTGTCGGCGGCATAATCAACGCTAGCACGGATAAGGAGGTAACCATTTTTTGGTGCAAGGTAGCCAGCCCTAACTTCCTTACCGCCTTGGACGTGCTGCATGACCTGCTGCTTCATTCTCGCTTCGATAGCAAAGACATAGAGCAGGAACGTAAGGTTATCATAGAGGAAATTAATATGAACCTGGACATTCCCCAGCAAAGGGTAAGTATGCTCATAGATGAGCTATTATGGCCAGAGCAACCCTTGGGGCGCGAAGTTGCTGGAGATAAAGAGGCTGTAACCTCGATAACAAGGGAGCAATTGTTGGATTATGTTGCTCGCCGCTATCTGCCCAGTAACGCTGTGCTTAGTATCGCTGGCAACATACAGCACGAGGAGGCAATAGCTCAAATCGAGCCGCTGTTCAACAAATGGGCTGCTGGAGAACTAGTAACTGGCTACACGGCTAATGATAAGCAGACAGCAGCTCGGTTGCGTATTGAGCCCAGAGATAGTGAGCAAGCGCATCTTTGTCTCGCCGTTCATGGGTTTCCCCACTCCCACCCACAACGTTTTACCCTAGACTTACTTAACACAGTGCTTGGTGGAGGGATGAGCAGTCGTCTATTTACGGAGATCCGGGAGCATAAGGGATTAGCCTATGATATCCACAGCTATACGGAGCATTTTCTTAGTTCAGGATCATTTACTGTCTATGCTGGCGTTGACCCCAAGAAACTAGAAATTGCCGTCGCTGCCGTTCTCGATGAGGTCTCTAAGCTTAAGCAGGGGATTACACCAAATGAGCTCAGTAGAGCTAAGGAATTATTGAAGGGGAGGCTGCAACTGCAGCTTGAGGATAGTCAAAATATGGCCTTGTGGCTAGGCAGCCAGGAAATACTGAGGCGACACATCCTTAGCGTAGATGAGGTTATTTCCACAATTGATGCTATTAGCACCGATGAACTAATCACAGTAGCTGAGGAACTCCTGAAGACTGCGCACCTTAACTTAGCTATAGTAGGTCCTGTCAAAGAAGAGGAAGCTTTACTGGAATCACTTAGAATTTAAAGTAATAAGAAAGGAGCACCGCTTGGCCAAGCGGTGCTCCTAATCTCAGTTTCCTGTTACTGCTCCCTAGTATTCAGGATATCCTCCTCCTGGTGGCATCGCTGGCGCTTTTTCTTTCTCAGGAATATCGGTTACAAGAGCTTCAGTGGTCAAAACCATAGCGGCAATGCTAGCGCTATTCTGTAGAGCGGACCTAGTGACCTTGAGAGGGTCAATTATGCCTCTCTCTACCATATTGACATCTAATTCATCATTAAGAGCATCGTAGCCTATTCCAAGCTTGCTCTCTTTCACCCTATTTACTACCACCGAGCCTTCCCTGCCACTGTTGGTGGCTATGCACCTCATAGGCTCCTCCAAGGCTCGCCTTAGTAGAGCCAAACCGGTAGCTTCATCGCCCTCCAGAGCAAGCTTATCCAAAGCAGTGATGGAGTTGATTAGGGCAACACCTCCACCAGGCAAGATACCTTCCTCTACAGCGGCTCGAGTAGCCGAGAGCGCATCTTCTACACGGTGCTTTTTCTCCTTTAATTCTGGCTCTGTAGCGGCACCCACCTTGACCACTGCCACACCACCAGCCAGTTTGGCTAATCTTTCCTGCAGCTTCTCCTTATCATAGTCCGAGGTGCTTATATCAATCTCAGACCTGATTTGTTTAATTCGAGCTTCAATACCTTCAGTCTTACCCTTACCTTCAATAATAGTGGTATTGTCCTTATCAGCAACCACTCTCCTGGCTCGCCCCAAGTCCTCTACGGTTACCGAGTCTAACTTTCTTCCAACTTCCTCAGAGATAACTGTGCCTCCGGTAAGAATAGCTATATCCTGAAGCATTGCCTTTCTTCTGTCGCCAAAGCCAGGCGCTTTGATCGCCAATGGGCTTAGGCTGCCTCTCAGCTTATTGACCACCAGGGTGGCTAAAGGCTCGCCCTCCACATCTTCAGCAATAATAACGATGTTCTTGGAAGTTTGAACCATTTTTTCCAAAGCAGGCAAAATGTCGTTTATGGCGGAGATCTTCTTATCAGTGACAAGGATATAGGGATCTTCCAGCTCTACTCTCATCTGCTCAGCGTTGGTGATGAAATAGGGACTTATATAGCCGCGATCGAACTTCATACCCTCAACATACTCAGTTTCAAACTTAAGCCCTTTACCTTCCTCTACCGTGATAACCCCATCTTTGCCCACCTTTTCCATAACATCAGCAATCAAATCGCCAATTTCCCGGTCAATAGCCGATATAGCAGCTACTTGAGCTACTTGTTCCTTACCAGCCACAGGGATGGACATCTTTTTAAGTGCATCAACTACAGCTTCTACCCCTTTCTCGATGCCACGCTTTAAAGCCATGGAATCAGCCCCGGCAGCGATGTTCTTAAAGCCTTCGCCAATGATACCTTGAGCTAGGATGGTGGCAGTGCTAGTGCCATCGCCGCACTGGTCGTTGGTTTTAATTGACGCCTGTTTTACTAGCTGCACCCCCATATTTTCAAAAGGGTCAGGTAGCTCCACTTCTTTAGCTATGGAGACGCCATCATTGATAACCGTTGGCGCACCCCATTTCTTGTCTAATGCTACGGGGCGCCCACGTGGCCCCAAAGTTACTCTAATCGCCTCGCTCAGAGTATCTACACCTTTCTTTAATGATTTTCTCGCTTCTTCACCAAAAAGAATCTGTTTTGCCATTCCTTCTCCTCCTTTTGCGCCTTCGGCGCAAATTTGATTGAATTTTTTGTTTCTATGACTTCTTTTCTTTTGCCCCTTGGGCAGGTTTCTTGGCTAAAATGTCGCTTTCCCGCATGATAACCAGTTCGTCATCATCCAGCTTAAACTCAGTGCCAGCATATTTGGAATAAATCACCTTATCCCCAACTTCCACTTCCATAGCAATGCGCTTGCCATCTTCGGATAGCCTGCCTGGCCCTACAGCAATGACTTTCCCATCCTGAGGTTTTTCTTTAACTGTGTCTGGTAGGACTATCCCTCCTTTGCTCACTTCCTCTTTGGGGGTGGGTTTGATTACCACCCTATCTCCTAAAGGCTCAATTTTAGCTGCCATGTTACCTCCTTTCCTAAATATTTTAGCACTCTAACTCCGAGACTGCCAATTATTATAGCACAGAATTTTTAAAGTCACCATTTTTTGCAGGTTTTCCTAACATTTTTCTCAGAATTTGCTTCAAAAGTTTACACTAAATCGTGTATAATTTAAATTAATGGAGCGACGCAAGAAAAGGCAGTGGAAAAAGGAAGGTATTCGCGCATTGAGACGGCATTTAGGATTAACCCAAACAAAGCTAGCTGAGGAATTAGGTATACGGCAACAAACAATTAGCGAATGGGAGACAGGGATGTACCAGCCCCGTGGGACTTCGGCTACTTTGCTTAGCATAGTTGCTGAGCGCAGCGGTTTCGCCTACAAAGCTGAGGAGGAGCATGACAAGCCAAATTAAAGCAGGCTGCTGCGGCTTCCCTCAGGGAAAGGCAAAATACTTCCGCTTACACGGGGGGCGCAACTATCGTCACCGATATACCGATGATGAATTGGCAAGGCTTTGGGAATTGTGCAGTGGTGAGGCTTACGTTTTGTTCAATAACATAACTATGCGCAATGATGCCCTGAGGTTTAAAGAGTTAACAGAGAGTAAGGAGTAAATTTTTTTAACCTTATGCTTACACGCAAGCGGATAAACATCCCAGAAGGGTCAGTAGTCTTGATGTGGCAGCAACTGCTAGGAAAAGAGTTGCTCACTGAAGGAGGTGGACGAGTCAAGGGAATCTATCCTGGCAGGGTTAATGGTGATAGCGGCCCCGATTTTCGGGAAGCAATTATCGCTATGGATGGGTCTCATTTAATAAAGGGGGATGTCGAAGTTCATGTCAAGTCCAGCGATTGGTATAACCATAGCCATCATAGCGATCCTGAATACAACAACGTAATTCTCCATGTAGTATTGTGGCAGGATTGCAGACACGCTACCTTAAGGCAAAGCGGCAAATCAGTTCCGGTGCTATGTTTATCAACCACACTGCAGCACCAGGCTTATTTAATGCCTTACGGCCAACTCCCTTGCTCCCATACACTGAACCACAATGTCATTGCGAGCGAAGCGAAGCAACCCCAAGTTTTGGCCAGGCTATTAAATATCGCCGGTGAAGAAAGATTTAAACAGAAAGCGCTACATTTTCAAGCTGAATTACAGCAAGAGCAGGCGAAGCAAGTACTTTGGAAACACTTGATGAGGGCTTTGGGTTATTCCAAAAACATTAAGCCTTTTGAGGAGCTCGCTCATAGAGCGTCCCTCAATTTTATGGAGAGTATAAAGCCTAAAGAAAGTTTGGCTCTAAGGCAGGCCTGGTTAGTAGGCACAGCTGGCCTGTTACCTTCCCAACGGTCGCAGGGAGAATTTTCCCGGGATGCTGAACTAAGAGAGTTGGAGCACGTATGGCGGACAGTGAGCAAGGGAGCTACTCCCATGAGGGAAAATGATTGGAACCTCTGGCATATATATCCCAACAACTCCCCG
>CAZQBR010000084.1:0-6815 GCA_964591975.1 uncultured Dehalococcoidales bacterium | reverse complement strand
TCCCACTCCCTCCGCACGTCCCTCGCCAGATAAAGAGAGGGGGATGGGAGGGCCTTCTTCTTCACGCACTACTTTAAAAATCTGGTTTTGAAGGTTTAAGAATGAGCCCAAGAAAAGTGGAGAAACCCTGGGAATATGAGCTGATTTACGCTGGGACCGAGAAATATGCCGGGGAAATACTATTTGTTCCAAAGGGCGAACAGCTTAGCTTGCAATATCACAAGGTCAAAGATGGAACGGTGACCTATACAGCAGGGTAGCCTGATTGGAACTCTGCGAAATCAATGGTAACCACCAAATTATAGAACCCTCTCCGGGTGAGCCTTACCATATCGAGCCTGGCTGCCAGCACAGGGTAACAGCGATTGAAGATTGCCGAATTTTGGAGGCCTCAACCCCTGAGCTGGACGATATAGTTAGCCTGGAGGGCTGCTATGGTGGGGTGTGACACCTTCCTGACCCTGCCAGAATTACAAGGTTTAAACCCCTATCAGTCCCTTCCCTTCGTTTAATAGAGTTCTTACCTTCTCCATGCTTTCGCTTTCAGCATAAAGGCGAACCAGCGGTTCCGTGCCAGAAAAGCGAATAAGCAGCCAGGATTCATCAGCAAGGAAGAAACGAAACCCATCGGTGGCATCCATCCTGGTCACCCTGGTGTCAGCTATGGTATCTATGGAGCTTGAGCTAAGTCGGTCTATGATTGTTTGGCGCTTATCTCCAGTGACATGGGAGTCAATTCGTTCATAGTAATGAGGTCCAACTTTGCTGTAAAGGTAATCTAGAAGCTGGGATGGTGTTTTGTGGTTTTTTGCCATAAAATCGAGGAAGTAGAGCCCAGCAAGGGTGCTGTCTCTCTCTGGAATATGGCCACGGAAGCCATAGCCACCACTTTCCTCACCACCAATGATAGCGTTTTCGCGTATCATCAAAGGGGCAACGTATTTGAATCCCACAGGTGTTTCGTAAACAGGAACGCCAAAAATCTTTCCTAGCTTGGAAATCATATTGGTAGAAGTCAGCGTTTTAATCATGGCGCCTCGCTCACCACGAACATCTAGAAGGTAAAGGCATAATAAAGCAAAGACCTGATGCTGATTTAAAAACTCCCCCTTTTCATCTACGATGCCTATACGGTCGGCATCTCCATCGCTGGCTAAACCGATGTCAGCCTTTTGTTCAACGACCAACCGGGAAAGCTTGGCCAGGTTTTTGGCGATTGGCTCTGGTTGTATTTCGGGGAATGAAGGGTTTCTTTCAGCGTTGATTTCAGTAACTTCTATGTTTCCTTCTTGAAGGAGCGTCTTAAAATAGCCGCTTCCAGCGCCGTACATAGGGTCAACTATTATCTTTAATTTCTGGCGGCGCAATTCCTCCAGGTTAATAAGCTGGCCCATTTGCCTGAAGTAGGGTATAGAGGGGTCTATATAGTCTATTAGCCCCTTCTTTAAAGCTTTGTCCAGTGCAAGCCTTTTTATCTCCAGGTCACGAACAATACGGGCGATGTTTTTCTCCAGTTCACCGGTGACCTCTTCCGAGACGCTGGCACCCTCCTGTGACTTATATTTGAATCCATTCCATGAGCCTGGATTGTGACTGGCAGTGATGATGATAGCACCGGCAGCTCTGGTAGCGGGAACAGCGAAGCTCACCACTGGTGTGGGAGCTGGCTTGAGGCATAAATGGACTTTAATATCATTGCCGGCAATTACCTCAGCAGCGGCAGCGGCGAAATCTTCGGAAGCAAAACGGGTATCGTAGCCAATGACCAGCCCTCGCTCGCTTAGCCCGCTTTGCTTGAGATAATCTGCTACTCCCTGAGCGCAAATACGCACATTGTCAAAGGTGAAGTCCTCGGCAATGATTCCTCTCCAGCCGTCAGTGCCAAATTTAATTACAGCTTTAGGCATGGCAAAAATCCTTTTAGGTTTAGATTATAAAGCTTGGCAACAGAAAGGGCAAAACCTGGCTGTGGCTGGTGTCATCGTCTGCGCTCCAGCTACGAAGGAACATCACGCGGTAGTAGCCTCTTGTATACGCTTGTCAAGGAATTTTGATATGGCTTTATTCTTCGTCTAAATCTGCCTCAGGCGTGGAGGTGAAATCCTGGTGTTTTTCTTCTCCTAGCCTTTGAAAGAATAAATCATAGTTTTTGAAGTAGATTTTTTAACCTTTTCATGAATAGCAGAGTTGATAATCCGATGTTTTGTTGGCCTGTCGGTCAAGCACGAGAGAATTCGCAAAAGCCAGACTATCCACCACTAACCAAGCCAGCCAGCCAAGGGGTAACGAGGACCTCTATCACAGCCGCAACCGCAAGCCCAGGAAGAACTACCTTCACGTAAAGCTTGAGGCTGGCTAATAACTGCGATTTGACCATGCTTTCTCTTCGCCTTAACCATTTAAGTGATTCCAAACCCACCATGAATCCCAAAGCCGTGGCTAGCAGCAGCATTGGAATCTCAATTACACCATGCGGTGCTATGCTGGCTACTACATATTCTAATCCCTGAACCGATTTGGCCCAGGAAACCACAGCTCCAAGGATAAACCCGTTTATGCCTACGAAAAGCACTGGTGGTATTCCCACCAGGATACCTAAGCCGATCGCCCCCAGAGCTTTAACTGCATTGTTGACGAATATAATAAAGAACAAGAGTAAAGGGTTGATCGTCTCCAAAGGCCCTAGTAAATCGCCAAGCTCTTGCCACAGTCCCAAGAAGATATCCAAAGGTGCAGCAATACCCAGCACAATGGCGACTGCAAAGATAACAGTCGCAGCGATGAGACTTCTAGTTAAGACCTTTTTATCCAATTGTCCGAATTAATTGAACAGGCTCAATCTGAGGCTAACTGGTTAGCATAACAGACTTTGGGAGTCAATAAAATCACAATCCTGGCTATTTATACAGTTTTCTAAGCATTTCAAGCGTTTAAGTGAAATCCCGGTGTCTTCTTTCTCTCAACCTTGGGGGCAACAGCGCATAGCTCTTGAAGGAGATTTTCTAACCCTTATGAAATACCCGGAGTGCCTAACTATTGGCACCCAGTTTGTCACTGACCTCCTCCAGTGATACTTTGCCGGCAGACAAGACCATTTTTAGAGCGTCATCAATTGATATATTAGTCCGGATAATGTCATCTTCTCTCACGATTTCTAGATATCCTGAGGTTGGATTAGGGGATGTCGGAATGAACACGCTGAGCAGCTTCTCACCAGACTTGTCGCATGATTCATTTGTCACAAAGCCTATAACTCGCATACCCTTCTTGGGAAATTCTACTAGCACCACCTGCAGGAATCCAGCTTCACCAGGGGTAGAGAAGCTTTCCAGGATTTTTTTGATACTGGTGTAGAGATATCGAAACAATGGCACCCTCGCCAGTAGAGACTCACCATAACGAACCAGTCTCTTTCCAATAACATTGGTCGCTATGACTCCAGCCACGTAAATCAACGCTACTGTTATGCCAAAGCCCACGCCAGGAACCGTATGGCCTAATAGCAAGTTGACTGCAGGTTGCAGGATGTCGTCGATGGTGGTAAAAACCCAGATCAGTATCAATACGGCGGCACCAACCGGCACAATAACGAGGATCCCTGCGACGAACTGCGCTCTTAATGTCTTATTCAGCTGATTCCGAGATGCCCACTTGGTATGCTTCATTGTCCTTGGCCTCCTTGTTGCGCTACCCGAACTGCCCGTTCATAGTAACTACTGATAGTCATTTTAACACTGTGAATTCGCAACAAGAAATGAAACATAACATGAAGGCACTCAAGGAAAAGTCCGCCCAGCTAAAACATAACGCCCCGACAAGGGGAAATCTACCTTTCGCCCTGAATAGGCAGTTTGACTGATTGTGCAATGTTTCCATTAACACATACCATAATCAAGGCTCACAGACACAGGAGAATGGGTCATGAATAACTGCTCTCCTCAAGCTTGGTTGATTCTGCCGCAGTGCGGGCATCTGATGCTAGATGCTTTGAACTTGGGGGGCACCCTTAACTTGGCGCCACAGTCGCAGGTTATGGTCTTGTAGCCACTACGGCGCCACAACAGGTCAGAGGTCTCGCGAGCCCGTTGTATCTCAGCTGGTTCCTTTTCTGCTGCCTCTGGTCCCGCTGCGCGAAGGCCAATGGCTGCTCCGGTAGCCATTGCAGAGGCGGGCACAATCTGCCTGCCCCTCCTGTGAACTTGGCGGTATGCCTGGTCGTAGTCAGCAAAAGAAGCTCCCCCAGCCATTGAGCGGAGGATACGTATTCTCTCGGAAATGGGCGGGTGGGTGCTGGTCAGGTCACTCGCCGACATACCCTTTTTACGGAAGGGATTGATGATGTACATTGGCGCTGTTGCTTTGTTGGCCGATTTCAACTGACTGCTCGAAGCAGCTAGTTTTTCTAGTGCTGAGGCTAGTCCCTCGGGGTACCTAGTGTACAGCGCTGAGGAGGCATCAGCCAGATATTCTCTCTTTCTGGAGACGGCCAAGTAGATAAGCTGTGCCGCGATCGGCGCCAGTATCATCAAAACGATGGCCACAACGAGAATTATTATTTGACCTGAGCCACCTCCAGATGAGGAACTCCTTCTGCCTCCAGCCATTCCGCCGAAGAACAGGATTCGCGTGGCATACCAGGCAAGAATGACAATGGTACCGAGGAGCACGGCAGTGATAGCCATCAATAACACGTCACGGTTCTTTATATGCGCCATTTCATGGCCGATGACACCCTGCAATTCATCGCGATTGAGTTTCTGCAGAAGTCCAGAGGTAATGGCTACGGCTGCCCGATTGGGGTCTCGACCGGTGGCAAAGGCGTTTAGTCCAGGGTCGTCGATGATATAGATGTCGGGTATCTTTTCCAATCCCGAGGCAATTTTCATCTCCTCAACCACATTGTACAAGCGAGGGTGGTCATCGCGACTAATTTTTCTTGCGCGCGAGAGCGCCAGCAGAATGTTGCCCCCCCGGAAAAAGGCCACCAGACTCATCACTGCCCATACTACTACGGCGATAATGAGTCCCCCGATGCCACTGCCAAAGAAGTATAGGCCTAGCAAATAGCCGATTAGTAACAGTAACAGCCCCATTCCGACCACTAGTATTGTTGACCTTATCTGGTTGGACCTGATCTGTTCCCACATATATGACGCCGTCTCCGATTACGTGAAGCTCACCGTCGGTGCCTTTCTCTCCTCAGCCACAGTAACTTCAAAGAACTCACTTGCTTTGAAACCAGTCACGTTGGCTATCATATTGGAAGGAAACACCTGGGTTTGGTTGTTATACCTTAACACTGAATCGTTGTAGAACTGGCGCGAAAAGCCTATCTTGTTCTCGGTTGAGGTAAGCTCCTCCTGGAGAGCCAGAAAGTTCTGATTGGCTTTGAGGTCAGGGTAGTTTTCGACTACAGCCAGTAGCCGGGCTAGAGCTGAACTGAGCTCACCCTCGGCCTTGGCTCGCGCGCCTGCTCCAGAGGACGCTAGCTGCTGAGCAAGGTTACGAGCCTTAGTGACAGCTTCCAGCGTTTCCCGCTCGTGCTTCATGTAGCCCTTCGCGGTTTCCACAAGGTTAGGAATCAGGTCATACCTCCTTTTTAGCTGGACATCAATTTGTGCCCAGGCATTCTTCACCTGGTTGCGCAGCCGAACCAGCCTGTTATAGGTCGCAATGAACACTATAGCGAGAACTACAACTATGCCGACAATGATGTAAACTGCTATCACGGAACACCTCCATAACGGTTTCTATCTAGTCTACCTTGAAGATAATCATCTCGCCCCCAAGTCTACCTTCCCCAGTTCAATCCCGCGCCTTGAACACCTCTCCCAGGAAAGCGATGATTTGATGCTGAGAATCTGGTTTCCCCAACGGTTCATTGGCCATCTGTTTTATGAGTTGACCAAGCTCACCGCCGTCGAACCACAGCCCATCCCCCAGCCGGCAGACATCTATTAGTATTTCGCGTTGTTGGCCTATGGCTGTTTTCTTCATTTTCTGGCTGCAGATGGGACACCTCAGCTTCTTCTCTGAGGATTCAGCTTCTTCAGAGTCGCGGATATCACCCAAAACCAGATTTGGGCTCTCCAGGCTCATGGATTCCAGTAAAAGCTCTAGTTCACCAGAGTCAAACCATACCCCCTGGCACCTAGTACAATAATCAAGCTCAATCTTGTTGTGCTCCACAACTACCATGTCACTTTTACACCTAGGGCATATCATCGAAACCAGACCTCGCGGTGGATTGCAAACAGTCTAGAGTCCTTGAGGCATCGTGTCAAGTTAGTCTTTGTGCGAGCATTGTTGCACTCTACTTAAAATAACCTCCTTTCGCGTTCTGATTACATCCCACACAGGCATGGTCTCGTGGCACAGCATCTTTTCTCATTTCATCAAAGCTAGTTCAAAAATCACAACTCTTGAAGCATTGTGTTCCAACATTAATGTTCATTGAGATACAATACCAGTTACCGGCACCTGCAGAATATGACGAATTGTGGAGTCAGGATATTGTGTGCTAAGAGGACTATCAAGAGGAGCGTAGTCTCTTGATAGTAGGAGCTAGATGGCTAAATAAGCCGTCTAGCTCCTCATTATCGGTTGGCCCTCTGAGGATGCTTTGTAGAGCAAGTGTTGATTTTTATCATGCAAAGCATCTATGCTGTGGGGTGTATGTACCATGCCTGCGGTTGAAGTTAATCATATAGCCAAGTCTTACGCAGATAAGGCCGCGGTTAACGACCTATCCTTCTCTGTGGCTCAAGGTGAGATATTTGGTCTAATTGGTCCTAATGGTGCGGGCAAGACTACCA
>CAZQBR010000083.1:0-6817 GCA_964591975.1 uncultured Dehalococcoidales bacterium | reverse complement strand
ATAATATTATTCTATAGCAAAATACTTGGTATAGCCGTAGCCGCTAAAAAATCGAACGGCTTTATGACAAACCTTATGAGTCAGATCTTTCTTTGTTAGCTAGATAGGTGTGTGGCTTAACAGCTGAGCCATCTCAATATCTGTTGCTGCATCAGCAATTACCCGTTGAACTGCTTGCAAACGAGTGAGTTTCGTACCAAGTTGTTTCCTTTGAATAAGAGGCAGTAGCATGAAAAGCTGCTTGAACTATACTTATAGCCTTTGGAGCCATTCTACAGTTTTTTGACGAAACGAAGAAATTCTGCTACCATTATCTACAGCCATTGACCTTTAAGGCAGTGAGTTTGGAGTTAGGATAGGCAAAGTTTCCGCTTGGATCGGTAGCGACTGAGACGGATGAAGGAGATTTGATGTGATGCCCTCTCGGTTACGCCGAGAGGGTTTTTATTTATGGTTATGCATGGTGCGATAACTGACATTCCCGGAATTAGAGTAGGGCATCATACTGATAAAGAGGGAATAACTGGCTGTACAGTAATTCTCTGTGAGCAAGGGGCTATCGCTGGGGTTGATGTTAGTGGCTCAGCACCAGGAACCAGGGAAACAGATGTCCTTCGCTCAGGAAACCTGGTGGAAACGGTTCAGGCTGTTATCCTCAGTGGTGGTAGTGCTTTTGGGTTGGATACTGCAGGTGGTGTGATGAAATACCTCGAGGAGCGAGGATTTGGCCATCAAACTAGCTCTATCAAGGTACCTATTGTACCAGCAGCTATTATTTATGATCTGAATATAGGTAATTCTGCAATCAGGCCTGGGGCTAATGAGGGCTACCAAGCTTGCCTTGCTGCTACTAATGCTGAAGTGACTGAGGGATGCGTGGGCGCTGGCACTGGAGCAGCGGTAGGGAAAATTTTTGGAATGGAGAGAGCCACCAAGAGTGGTTTGGGAACTGCTAGTCAAAAAATAGCTGAAGATGTTGTGATGGCTGCTCTGGTAGTGGTAAATGCTTTTGGAGATGTGATTGAGCCTGGAACGGGGAAAATTATGGCTGGGCCTCGCAAGCCAAACGAAGATGGGTTTTTATCTACATCTGAGATGTGCATGGGCAGCCGATTTAAGAATGCAATTTTATCTTCTAATACTGTGGTCGGGGTAGTAGCTACTAATGCTAAACTTAGTAAAGTTGAGACAAACAAATTGGCTCGGTTGTCACAGGTTGGCCTCGCTCGCACTATCGATCCTTGCCATACTATGTATGATGGGGACGCCTTGTTTGCTCTTTCCTTAGGTGAAAAGGAAGCTGACATTAATGCTCTGGGCGCAGTAGCTGCCAAGGTAGTAGCTGAAGCTGTAATTAGAGCTGTTCTTCAAGCTGAAACTATGGGTGGTGTGCCGGCAGTTAAGGATATAAACAAATGATGAAAATCGGCTTTATTGGTGCTGGAACGACGGGCACAGCTTTAGCAGTGAGACTTTCCCAAGGAGGATGCCCAGTAATCTCTGTATCCAGCCGAAGTTTACACTCAGCACAAAAACTAGCTGAGCTGGTGGCTAACTGCCAAGTTTGCCAAACAGCTCAAGGGGTAGCTGATACTGCTGAGCTGGTTTTCATCACCACTCCTGACGACGTTATAGCCAAGGTAGTGGGTGAGGTTCAGTGGCATGAAGGACAGGATGTCATCCACTGCAGTGGCGCTCATTCCGTTGATATTTTAGAAGCAGCGAAAAAATTGGGAGCTAAGGTAGGTTCTTTCCATCCACTCCAGACTTTTGCCAGCCATGAACAGGCTATAGAGAATTTACCCGGCTCCGCTTTTGCTTTAGAAGCTGAGGAGCCTCTGTTTTCTAAGCTAAGGCAGTTAGCTCATATTTTAGATGGAAGCTGTGTAGAACTTAAGCCAGGGGATAAAGTGCTGTATCATGCCGCAGCTGTTTTTGTGTCCAATTATCTGGTAGCCTTGGTCAAGTTAGCTCTAGATTTGTGGCAGGGTTTTGGAGTGCCACCTGAAGAAGCAACGAAAGCTTTGCTGCCTTTGCTTAAAGGGACGGTAAATAATATTGATAATATTGGCTTACCTCATTGTCTTACTGGGCCTGTCGCTCGTGGAGACTTGAGTACAATAAGCAAGCATTTAGATGCCCTTAAAGCTAGAGACTCTGCGCTACTCACCACCTATAAAGAGTTAGGGCTTCAGACTATTCCTATCGCCTTAGCTAAAGGTAGAATTGATACGCATAGGGCAAAGAGGATAGAAGCGCTGCTTAAGCAATAGACGAAGGAGATAGAAAATGAGAACCATGCTGAAGAGCAAAATTCATCGAGCTCGAGTTACCCAAGTTAACTTAGACTATGAAGGTAGCATCACTATTGACAAATCTCTCATGGAGACCAGTGACATCTTACCATTTGAGCGGGTAGAGGTGCTAAACATTAATAATGGGGTTAGGTTTGACACTTATGCCATCGAAGGTGAGGCAAACTCAGGCGTTATCTGCATCAATGGTGCTGCTGCCAGGCTGGTTGCCAAAGGGGATATAGTTATCATTCTTTGTTACTGTCAGGTTCCAGATGATGAGGCAATGGCTGTGATACCAACCAGAGTTTGTGTAGATAGTAAAAACAGAATTATTGAAACCTCACGTATAGCCTCTCTCCCTGGATGGGAAAGGGAAATGATGAGAGCAAAGGAAGGAGTAATGTAATGAGAGTTACTATCACTGATATAAAGGAGATGAAGTGGAAGGGGGAAAAAATCCCTATGCTTACTGCTTATGATTATGTTACAGCCAAAATAGTTGACGAAACTGGCGTGCCTTTCATATTGGTTGGCGATAGTCTGGGGATGGTGATGTTGGGCTACGAATCAACCATCCCGGTAACCATAGAGGAGATGTTACACCATACCAAAGCTGTGGTCAGAGGCGCTAAGAGAGCCTTGATAGTAGGCGACATGCCCTTCATGACTTATCATGCCAGTGTTTCCGAAACTTTACATAACGCGGCGAGGTTCATCCAGGAAGCAGGAGCTCAGGCAGTGAAATTGGAGGGAGGTGAAGTTGTCGCTGAGAAAGTAAGGCATCTTGTAGAATGCGGCATACCGGTTATGGGGCATCTTGGGCTTACCCCCCAATCGATACATCAATTGGGGGGATTCAAGGTGCAAGGAAAAGCCGCGGAAGGAGCTGAAAAATTGCTCCAAGATGCATGTATTCTGGAGGAAGCCGGTGCCTTTGCTATCGTTTTGGAATGTACTCCAGTACCTCTTTCTAAGCTGATTACTCAGAAGCTGACTATTCCCACAATTGGCATCGGTGGCGGACCCTATTGTGATGGACAAGTCCAGGTAATCAGCGATATTCTGGGCCTTTACACCGATTTTGTTCCCAAGCACGCTAAGCAATATGCTAGGCTAGCTGGGGAAATAGGGGCTGCTGTGGCTGACTATATAACTGAAGTTAAGGCGCAGAGCTTCCCTACTATGAAACAGAGCTACGCCATGGATGAGAGTCTCCTTAAGCCTCTTGAAACTACACCTTCTTCTCCCATGAAGGAGGAGGGTTAGGCCGAGAGTGAAAGATGCAAGTGGTGAAAACGCTCTCTGAAATAAGGGAATTAAGGCGGCAACTCAGCAGCTCGATTGGCCTTGTTCCTACCATGGGCTATCTCCATGAAGGGCACTTAGCTTTAGTAAGGCAAGCCAGAGCGGGAAATTCTACCGTCATAGTTAGCATTTATGTCAATCCTACCCAATTTAGCCCTAGCGAAGATTTTGGAATTTACCCACGAGACTTGAGCCGTGATTTGGAGCTCTTGGAAGGAGAAAAAACGGACATCGTTTTTGTTCCCTCTAACGAGGAGATGTATCCGACTGGATTTAGTAGCTGGGTGGATGAGGGAAAGGTGACCGAGTGTCTCGAGGGAGCATCTCGGCCAGGCCATTTCAGGGGAGTGGCTACGGTTTGTGCTAAATTATTCAATATTGTCCAGCCAGCTAGAGCCTACTTTGGACAAAAGGATGCTCAGCAAGTAATAGTTATCAAGCGCATGGTAGCCGACCTCAATATGAACCTGGAAATCGTGGTTGTACCCACGGTTAGGGAAAGCGATGGCTTGGCTGTGAGCAGCCGCAATATCTACCTTGAATCTGAGGAACGCCAAGCAGCGACAGTTTTGGTTAAGGCTTTATCTTTAGCCAAGCAGTTATGGCAGGATGGGGAGAAGGATGCCGATAAAATTCGCCAGCAAATGATATGGCATATTCAGAAGGAACCTCTGGCACGGATTGACTATGTTAGCATCGCCGATAGCAGTACTCTGGAAGAACTAAAACATATTGACTATCCTGCAGTAGCCTCCTTAGCTGTCCGTATAGGCAAAGCTAGATTAATAGATAACATAGCTCTGGAATAAGAACGTAAAGAGGCGAAGTTTGTCCCTGTAGTTATTTAAACAAGCCATATATAATTTCTCTAGCTGAGGGAGGTGGATGGTGGCGAATAGATGGGTTAAGCTTTGTCAGGTATGTATCATTAAGCGGTGAAAGAGGGAGAAGGAAAGCCTGCAAAACCCTGACTTTGATTATGTTAGTAGTCGATTAGCAGGGCTTATTAAGTAAAAGGAGGTAATTGCTTGCGATGGGAAGAAGGATAGAGGAAAAATATGAGAATGGCACCAATATAGCGGAGTTTGTGGATAAGATGGAGCCTTTGGGAGAAGATCGAAAGACAATTTTTCTTCCCGACACACCGCCTGAAAAGCTTGTTGAATTTGGTGGGGCTACACTGGGCATTTTCCTAGCTAAGATTATGGAAGCGTTTGAAGCCAAATTTGGAGACGAAGTCTGGGAAGTAGCTGAGAAGGTAGCATATGATATTGGCCGTAACCGAGCAGCTGGCATGGCTCGAGCCATGAAGATCGACCTGACAGATGCCCGCAGCTTGGGTCGGATACATGATATGGAAAACAATGGTATGGGTATTAAATGTGAGTGGCTTGAAACTGGGGGGAAAAGAGCGGTGGGGCGAATATTTGCATGTCCTCTGGCCAGACCCGCCAAGGAGAGCCCTAAGGTTTGTAGTGTGATTCTGGAAGCTATGGAGCGCGGCACCTTTGATGCCCTTGGCGTTAAAATCAAAAAACCAATTCTAACAAAGATAATGCCTCTGGGTGACCCTTACTGTGAAGTAACGGATGAGTTAGAAGACTGAGGAAGCTGGACCACGGTAACTGCCAGAAGGAAGAAGAGGAATCGGGCGGATATTCACAAAATTGACCAGCAATAGCCGACTAGGCCGATGCTGGGCCACTGGAGAAATTAAAGGCGATGGACTCTGCCCAGCCCTAACCTTTTTAGCCATCAGGGTAAGCAACTTGTGTGTTCTTATGAGTTTTTCCTGTCCTGTCATTCTGGGCGTAGCAAGGAAATAAGGCTTTAAAGCCTAGATTACTCCTTAATCAGCACTAACAGTCCTATCATGGCTAGAAAAGCCAGTCCGGCACCAAGCAGGAAGGGAGCTGCTGGGTTAACGGCTTGCCATAGCCAACCAGCGATGAGACTTGCTGGAAGCAAGGTAATTCCCACCACACCATGAAAAAGGCCGTAAGCTGTCCCTCTTCTCTCGGCAGGCACCAAGTCGGCTACAAAAGCACGGGTGACCCCCTCTGCCAATCCGTAGTAAACGCCATAAAGACCAAACAATAGCCATAATTGCCAAGAAGCCGAAGGTGGAACCAGGGCAAATCCCAGATAAACCAGAGCATAAATTAGCCAGCCCAAAAGGATGATTCGCTTTCTCCCTAACTTGTCTGACAATATACCTGCTGGTGTAGAGAGAGCGGCATAGACAAAATTGAACAGCACTAGCATGAGAAGAATGTAGAGGACAGGATTGCCCAAATTCTGTCCTCGGAGGATGAGGAAAGCATCGCTAGAGTTGCCCAGGGTGAATAGAAAGATGATGCCCAGGAAAATCTTAAATCGTTTATCGAAGCCAGATAGTAAACTACCAAGTTTGGTTGTGGGGGAAGTACCTTTTGGCATCTCTCTTTTAGGTTCCCGCACAAAAAAGAATATAAACAAAGCCAGCACTGCGGGAATAACACCAATTAACACCAGTTGCTGGTAGGTACCTCGGGCAAGGGCCCAATTTTCACCTTGCCATAAGAAAACGACGACTACTGCTGAGACAATGCCTACTAAAGCGCCGAAAGTGTCCATGGCACGGTGAAGACCAAAGCCCTTGCCTCTTTGCTCTGGAGTTAAAGAATCAGCTACCAGAGCATCTCGAGGAGCTGATCGTATCCCCTTGCCTACTCTGTCAGCAAATCTCACTCCAAAAGCTACACTCCAAGTTGTAGCTATACACATAAAGGGTTTGGCAAAGGTGGATAGTCCATATCCTAAGATAGTCAAGGATTTCCTCTTTCCCAGCCTATCGCTGAGCCAGCCGCTGAAGATTTTGAGCAAAGAGGCTATACTTTCAGCCGCTCCCTCGATTAAACCAATAATCGTGATAGGCGCCTGAAGCACATTAAATAGAAATAAAGGAAGTAGGGTAAAAATCATTTCACTACTGACATCGGTGAGAAAGCTAACCAGCCCTAGAAAAAACACATTGGGGTTAAGACCGAAAATTTGTTTCGACTTCATAGCCTGTTATCGAGCCTATCTTAAGGAAGCTGAAATGCCCCATTGTCCAAGATGTTGACATTATCATCTATGATGGGGTATCTTAAGTTTTAAGTATAGATTAGCTAAGAAGGAAGGAAGTATAGATCATGGGAACAATAAACGTAGCCATCATAGGTGTTGGAAAT
>CAZQBR010000082.1:0-6835 GCA_964591975.1 uncultured Dehalococcoidales bacterium | reverse complement strand
GGCTTGCCCCTTTTTTGGAAGTATATAGCCGGGGATAAAAAGAAGGGCAAGCCAACAACCAGGATCACCCACCCAAGATACTGTAGAATTCTAAGATCCCAATAAGGCCCGAACACTACCCCATAGATGATGCCTCCTATGATTTGCAAAAACATTATATATGCCATCGCCTGTTCCCACCCTGACTGTGGTCCCAGAAAAGCGGCATTTATTGCCTGGTCTGGGCATTGAGTTTCACATTTTAAGCATTGTACGCAATCTCTTTCTCTGGTGGGAAAAGCCTTTTTCTCCGAGGTTGGATGGCCGGGGGTTTCTCTCCACTCGTACACATGCATCGGGCAAACCTCAAGGCATATGCCGCAACCACTACAAATATCCCAGTCAACCCCGGCAGCAGTTCCCCGTATGCCGAGTTTCTCGGGTGGGTTCACGGGGCCCCAGATGGCTATGCCTTCCTCTTTACCAGCTTTTTTCCTTTTCTTCCGAAAATCAGGATCGATAGCCAAACGAATCACTCTCTTTCCGCAAATAACAGCTAGCCTTATTACACCTGCAATACATATATCCTGCCACTTTGAGGCATAGCCAACTTATTTCAGACATGCCTCTATGTAGAAGAAAGCCTAGCAAGTATTATACAGAATGGATTCTGCATATCCCAATATTCCATCACATTTTGCAGAACTTGTGTCCTGTCATATTAGAGCATCTGCCACGGTAGCCATCAAGCATATCCCCTCTTTATCTTCATCTCTCCACTAGCACCACCTCCTGCTCCAAAGTTGCGATTACATTCCGCACGGGCACGGATTCGCGGTGTAGTATGCTCCATTAGTCACTCAGAAAATTCCCTGCTATAATTGGCAACGTGCTAGCTAAAGTAACAAGCTGCGCCGTGGTTGGTCTGGAAGGAGCCTTGGTGGATGTGGAGGTTGACATATCGTCCGGGTTACCCTCCTTTACCATTGTAGGCTTGCCCGATAAAGCGGTTCAAGAAGCAAGGGAGAGGGTAAGGTCAGCTATAAGAAACTCTAACTACAAGTTCCCCACCAGGCGCATTACTGTTAACTTGGCTCCAGCAGATTTAAAAAAGGAAGGCCCCGCTTACGACCTGCCCATAGCCATAGGCGTATTAATCAGCTCAGGACAGCTATATGCTGACCTTTCACACAGCGTCTTCTTAGGGGAACTCTCCCTGGATGGCAAGCTACGCCATACTCATGGGATATTGCCTATGGTAGCTTTAGCCAAGGATAAAAACCTATCCAATGTGTTTGTGCCTTCGGATGATGCCAAAGAGGCCTCACTAATACGTAATATTCACATATTTCCTGTAGAATCGCTAGCTCAATTAGTCACTCACCTTCGTGGTGAAATAGGCATTCCTGAATACCAGAGTGAAACAAACTGGCAACAAGAAATTTGCCACGATTACGCCTTTGACCTTACTTACGTTAAGGGACAAGAGCATGCCAAGAGGGCTCTAGAGATAGCAGCGGCAGGAAGGCATAATATCCTGATGATTGGACCACCAGGAAGTGGCAAGACCATGTTAGCTCGCTCCTTGCCTTCGATATTGCCCAGATTAACCATAGAGGAGGCTATAGAGGTAACTAAGATTTATAGCGTCAGCGGATTGCTGCCACAAGATACCCCTATCGTTATGGAGCGTCCTTTTCGCTCCCCTCACTATACCATCTCCCATGCTGGCCTGGTAGGAGGGGGGCAATGGCCACGACCTGGGGAGATAAGCCTGAGCCATCATGGAGTGCTCTTTCTAGACGAATTCCCTGAGTTTGGACACGTTTCTCTGGAATCTTTGCGCCAGCCGATGGAAGATAGGACAGTCACTGTAAGCCGAGTTCAGGGCAGTGTTACCTTTCCCGCTAGCTTTATGCTGGCATCAGCTATGAATCCTTGCCCCTGTGGCTATTACGGTGACCCATTTAAGGAATGTAAATGCTCACCAGGAGAAATTTCACGTTATCATAAAAAGATAAGCGGACCTTTGCTGGATCGCATTGACATCTTTATTGACGTTCCCCACATCAATTATGAAAAGCTCACCGAAGATAAGCCTGCAGAGACATCGAAGAAGGTTAGAGATAGAGTCAAGGCAGCTCACGAAATCCAGCTCAGGCGCTTTCAAGGAACAAAACTATCTTGCAATGCTGATATGACACCTAAAGAGGTCAAGGAATTCTGCATCGTAGAGTCGGCATCACAAAGTTTGCTTCGCGCTGCTATGAAACAACTTCACCTTACCGCCCGTTCTTTCCACCGCATTCTTAAGCTTTCCCGAACCATCGCTGATTTGGAAAATAGCGATATTATCAAAGCATATCATGTAGCTGAGGCTTTACAGTACAGGCATAAGGAATTTATCTAAGATAAATGTAAATTTGCTTCGCTGGCCCACAATTAGATGGAGAAGCTTAATAAAAAACCAGCCACAAAACTCCGCCAGCGACTGCTAGTATAATGCCAATGATAAGGGAAATCCTGCCACCTATTTGCCATGCCTTTAGCCAAGGACGTTCCGGCTCATGGGTCACAAACTCCTTCACGTCTCTCTTGGTAAATAAGATAGAATTATAATATTTGTTCCTTTCCTTCTTATTCCAAAGAGTAAAAGCGACACCGAGAAGGATAAAAAAGCCCCCCATCCCCAAGATAGCTTGGCAAGTGGCAAGTGGCATGTCACTTAATTCCTCCCTGAGAATTCAGGGAATTTTCAGGGAACCCTACTTAATTTCTACAACTGCTCCAGCACCTTCCAACTTCTGTTTTACGTTATCGACCTCCTCCTTAGAGATGCCTTCTTTCACTACTTGTGGAGCAGTTTCTACCAAGTCCTTGGCCTGTTTTAGTCCCAGAGAGGTTACTTCGCGTACTGCCTTGATAACCTCAATTTTCCTTTCGCCAAAACTCTTTAAGGTGATGCTAAACTCTGTTTTTTCTTCTTCTGGTGATGCTTCCGCTGACTCGCTCGGAGCCGCTGCTGGTGCTGTTGCCATGGACATGGGAGCAGCACTGACTCCAAATTCGCTCTCCAAAGTCTTAACCAAATCAGCTAGATCCATCACTGTCATATTCCTAATGGCAGCAATAATTCCTTCTTTGGTCAATCCTTCAGCCTCTTTCTTTGCCTTCGAAGACTTCTTTACTCCTGTCTTTTCTTTAATTTCCTCTTCTAATTCCTCCGGCGGCATACTTTCCTCCTTTTATTATTCACTAAGCTTTTGACCCCTACCCTGTAACACGTTCAATAGCCCTTGTAAGGGAGAATTGAGAACATTATGTAATCTTACTATGGTGGCCTGCAATCCAGCTATTAGCTGAGAGACAAGAACCTCCGTAGGTGGTAAACTAACAAGGCCTACCACTTCCTCTGGCGCAAGTACTCGTTCTCCCAGCAATGCCCCCCTAATTTGCAAAGTTGATTCTGTGGATTTGATATATTGACTGAGAACTCTAGCTGGATTGACTACGTCACCATAGCCAAGGGCCAGAGCCACAGGACCCTCGATTATATCCACTATACGTTCCCTATCTGCCTTGTCAGCAGCAAAACGAGTTAAGGTATTCCTGACCACACGATATTCAGCATCTGCCTTCGCCAAGGTATTGCGCAATTCAGCCATTTGCTTGGCTGTGAGACCCTGATAATTGGTAGCAATGACAATAGTGCTTCGAGATAAATCGTCAGCTAATTTATTGATTATTTGCGTCTTCTCTTCTCTTAACATCTTTCCATCCTAGGAAGAAAAATCCCACACTAGCCAACCCGTCCCTGACAAGTAAGGGCACTGCCAGGAGGACATCCCTTCCCTTTATCCCCTAACAATTAAGAGGATAACGTTGGGAGAGCATTCTCCTACCAGGATTGCTGAGGCATTTCGTGCCTCGGAAGGACACAAGAGCCTCAGCAGGCAAATCCTTTAAACCTTTTAAGGTACCTGCTATCACTGGCACCGATATCTATTTTAACAAAATTTCGGGCTTTATCCCCAAGACTAAATTGTATTTTTAATTAAATTTTTTCTTATTTTGCTTTAGCAAATCTAACTAGCTAAAGACAGCACTGATCCCATATCCAGCTTAAATCCTGGGCCCATGCTGGTACACAGAGACATACTCCTGATGTATTGACCCTTAGCTCCACTAGGCTTTGCCTTAACTATAGCTTCAACCACTGCCGCTAGATTTCCTAGAAGCTTATCATTGTCAAAACTGATTTTCCCAATAGGTAAATGGATAATCGCTGTTCTATCTAAACGAAACTCAGCTCTACCCATATGAGCCTCGCCCACAACTCGGGGCAAGTCCTGAGATGCTACCATAGTACCAGACTTAGGATTGGGCATCAATCCCCGTCGCCCTAAAATACGCCCAAGCTTTGCTACCTTGGGCATCATATCAGGAGTAGCTACAGATACATCGAATTCAAGCCAGCCATCTTCAATTCGCTTAACAAGCTCATCCCCTCCAACATAATCAGCCCCTGCCTCTTCAGCTAACCTTATTGCTTCACCCTGTGTAAACACAAGCACACGTGTCTTTTTCCCCAACCCGTTAGGCAATAGTACTACTCCCCGCACTTGTTGATCGGCACTACGCGGATCAACCCCCATTTTCAAATGGAGCTCAACAGTTTCATCAAATCCAGCGTAAGAAGTCTTCTTAGCTAACTCAATGGCTTCCTCAGATGAGTAAGTCCTTGACTTATCTACAAGTTTACTAATTTCCTGATATTTCCTACCATGTTTTGCCATTTACTTATACTCTCAAAATTCTACAAATTTTTAGGTGGCCCAAACTTATTCCACCTCTATTCCCATGCTTCGAGCTGTACCTGCGACAATACTCGCCGCCTTATCGATATCGGCAGTATTGAGGTCTTTCACTTTACTTCGAGCAATTTCGTAAATCTTGTCCTTGCTTATCTTGTCTATATTTTCATTCCCTGGGGTACCGCTACCTTTTTCCACTCCTAAAGCGTGGCATATTAAATCAGAAACAGGTGGCATCTTGGTCACAAAGCTAAAGGAACGATCGACGTACACAGTTATCTCAGCAGGAATGATAAAACCTTCCTGGGAGGCAGTTCGCTCATTATATTCCTTACAAAAAGCCATAATATTAATACCGTGTTGTCCCAAAGCAGGTCCCACAGGAGGTGCTGGGGTAGCTTTACCTGCTGGGATTTGCAACCTAATGACCGTTTTGACTTTCTTTGCCATGTTACAACATCCTAAAAATCTGTAGACTTTTCAAGGAACCTTCGTTATATCCTCTCCACTCCTAAAAGGTCCAATTCCACAGGCGTTTCCCTGCCAAAAAGCGATAGCAAGACTTTTACTTTACCCTTGTCCAGATTAATTTGATCTACCTTGCCAATAAAATCAATGAACGGTCCGTTTGTCACACGCACACTCTGCCCTTCTCTAAAAGTCACTTTAACCTCGGAAGGAGCCTCCTGCATGCGTTGCAAAATGGCGTTCGCTTCTTCTTTAGCTAAAGGAACAGGTTTAACGCCAGTACTCACAAAGCCAGAAACGCCAGGGGTATTCCGTACTACATCCCAGCTATGCTCATCTAGTTTCATGTTAATTATAATATAACCAGGGAAAGCCTTCTTATCTACAGTGCGACGCTTCCCAAGTTTGATTTCGATCTCCTTAGCGGTGGGTATCACTATATCAAATATCTTATCACCTACATCCATATATTTAATTCGCTGCTGCAGGTTCCTCCTAGCCTGTTCCTCGTGCCCAGAGGAAACATATAATAAGTACCACTCTTCATTAAGCATCTCTTTAGCCACCTAATAATAAACTAGCTAACAGCTTGGTGAAGCCATAATCTAAAGCACCTAGGATGCCTCCCACAACAACACAGACAATGAGAACCAGTAAACTTAATCTGAAGGCCTCCTGCCTTGTTGGCCAGTGCGCTTTTCTTAATTCTTCTACTACCTCACCAAAGAACCTAAGTCTCGACTTCTTAGCTGGTGCAGCAACAGACTTGACACCTTTAGCTTTTTGAGTATGACCTGTCATACAGTTTGCTTCTCTTCGCTTGCAATGACACTATTTTGTTTCCTTGTGAAGAGTATGGATGCGACAATAAGGGCAGTACTTGTTTAACTCTAACCGCTGGGGATCATTCTTTTTATTCTTTGTCGTAACATATGTTCTCCGCTGACATTGGTTACAAGCCAAATGGATAATTGTGCGCAGTTCACCCTTCTTCTTGGCCATATTTATCCACTAATCTTGGTGAACACGCCTGCGCCTACTGTCCTGCCACCTTCTCTGATAGCGAAACGCAATCCATCTTCCATGGCTACAGGCAAGATAGTCTTGATTTTCATATGGGTTAAACTATCCCCAGGCATAGCCATTTCCACACCCTCAGGGAGAAATATCTCGCCAGTAACATCCATAGTCCTGACATAAAACTGAGGCTTATATCCATTAAAGAAAGGAGTATGTCTGCCGCCTTCTTCCTTAGTTAATATATACACTTCAGCTTCGGCTTCGTCATGAGGCTTAACTGTACCCGGTGCTGCTATGACTTGACCTCTCTGTATCTCATCTCTATCTACACCCCGCACTAGCACCCCTATAGCATCACCAGGCTCCGCCTCAGTCATGCCCTTGTGAAACATTTCCAAACTAACTGCTGTTGTTTTCCTGGTCTTTCCTAACCCCACAATCTCTATCTCATCTCCAGCCTTGATGGTCCCACGCTCAACTCTGCCTGTAGGCACAGTTCCTCGTCCTTTTATGCTAAACACATCCTCCACTGGCATCAAGAAAGGTCTCTCTTT
>CAZQBR010000081.1:0-6869 GCA_964591975.1 uncultured Dehalococcoidales bacterium | reverse complement strand
GCTACCAGTACACGCAGAGCCAGTAACCCCTCTCTGGATATGGTTGGTGATTGGTATACTCGCCTTATTGACCGTAGTCATTATCGTGCTTTGCCTCGTCAAGAGGTAGAGCTGTGCCTTAATTCTTGTAGCATCGAGGCTAAAGCCTCGAGATGCGGGTCTGGAGCCCTGCACCTACATAATTGAGCTCTATGGGTTTCGTGCAGGACCAAAGGGCTGCGTGCCTACAGTTTCCACCTTAAGCTTGGGGCAAGCCCGGCAGTGTGTTGTGTCATTGCGAGCGAAGTGCGGCAATCTCATGTCACTCGGAGCAGGCTCTGCAAGGTAGTTTCTTTATTCGCTTGAGGCTGCTTCGGCACTTTGTGCCTCACAATGGGGATAAGGAGAACATGTGTCACCAATCATATGATGCCATGAAAAAGCTGGTCTCCTGGAGCAAAATATGCTTAAGGAGGTGGCCTATGATATATGCTGGTTTAGGTTTACACAAGAGCTTCTCAGTCATCACGGTAATGAATGCCCAAAGAAGAGTTCTAAGGTATTGACAATGAGAGGCTAGTAAGGTAGATTTTGGAAAGAGAAAGGAGGGATGAGGAGATGGACAATGAGGTCAAACCAACTTGGAAATTAGCTTGGGGATTGTGGTGGAGGGTGTTCCTTATCAGCCTGGGGATATGGGCGGTGGTTGGACTAATCATTTTCCTAGTTATGCTGATAGCAGGAGTATCCCTTATACCTTTCTTTGCAGAATCCTGGGTATTATAGAGCAAGCCATTTGATTTAGTTCAGATAGTTAGATGACGCTTTCGAGAATTTGAAAACAAAGGAGGGATGAAAAATGGAGAAAACGTGGAAGCCAACCGCTGCGGGAATTATAGCCATTGTTGCAGGGGCTCTTGAGGTGATCTTGGGTATAGCAATTGCTGTATTCGGTAGCATTGGAGGTGGATTCGCAGGAATGGGATGGTTGGGTGCCATTGGTGCCCCAGTAATCGTATTGGGGATAGTGGCTATATTAGGCGGTATCTATGCCCTAAGAAGAAGAATTTGGGGGCTGGCGCTTGCTGGCTCTATTTGCGCGCTCATCGGCCCTTGGTTCATTTTAGGGATACTAGCAATTGTATTTGTCTCATTGGGGAAAAGGGAGTTCGAGTAAAGCTTGAGGTCTGTGGCTGTTAAGCAATTGCTTCCTGTTATTTTCAGCCCTTCGCTTTCTGTCACTCTGAGCATCTCGCTGTCATTCTGGGCGTAGCGAAGAATCTCAGAGATTCTTCATTCCGCTTCGCTCCACTCAGAATGACAAAAGGAAAGTGTTTTGCTAGCGCCCAGGCTCAGGGTGACAGTCTAAATACTCTCCCTTTAACTTTCTTTTTGCTTTGCAAACTAGCTTTTCGCTTGCTGTTTTGCTTTATGGCTTTGCCATGCTTGAAGCGGTTTAGATTTATAAATCCCTTTGCCATGCCCCTTCTAGATGAAGCTATCTTTTAGCTTAAATATCGTGCTGTCGACATTTTCACCATGTGAGCGGATGCGCTCTATGGTCCTATCTATTTTATAGTGCTTATAGCTGTCATCGAGGTCAGCCAGTTTCTCATAATATCCAGCCCTTCTGCCTAATCTGAAGTTTAGCCTTTCCTCGCCTGGCAAGCTTAGATACTTATTTATAATATTAAGGCATTTCCCCTTATCCTCAGGCATCTTGCCTTCCACCTCCATCAATAGATTAAGGACGTGGTCGCTTTTAAGATAGCTGGTAACTCGTAGACTATCGATGAGAATGCCTATTTCCTGTACCACCTCATTCTCTGTTTGTAGCTCAAAGTCCCCATCTTGCAGCTTGAACCATAAAGGCATATCTGGGCAGACATGGAGGCTGCGTAGCCTGATAAAGTCGGGGTTGATTTCATTTAGAATCTTTGCTGTTTCCCTGACATGCTCCTGAGACATTTTCTTGCCTCCTAGGCCAGGCATGACATATTCACATAGAGAAATGCCAGCTTCCTTTATTTTCCTCCCGCCCTTGATGTGCTGCTCGGCGGTGACCCCCTTTTGCATGTAATCTAGCAAGGAATCATAGCCAGTCTCAAGTCCTGTGTGGACCCTATCTAATCCAGCATCTTTAAGCTCTCTTAACTCCTGTAAAGATTTCCTTGCTGAAGTGTGAGAGCGACTGTAGGTAGTTACTCTGTTTAAATCAGGGAAAGTCTTTCTTAGGAAGCTAATCACCTGGATTAGTTCAGGAGTCCTCATGATAAGGGTATTGGAATCCTGGAGGAAAGCTGACTTGCCTCCAGCCCAGAGCCACGAGGCAACATTATGTACACATTGTTCATGCTGAGGCTGACTATAAAGCATTGCCGCCACTTCCCTCACCCCATTGCCATAGCCACTTTTCCATGCCATCTCTTTTATGCCATCGCTGATAGCCTTTGCTGCTTCAATATCTTGTAAAATTCCCTCCACTGGTCTTAATTCAAACTTGCTACCCTTGTAAAGATAGCAGAATTGACATCGGTTCCAGGGACAATTTCTTGTGGCCCTTATCAGTAAGGAGTAAGCCTCGCTGGGGGGTCTTATGGGGCCTAACTCAAAGATATGGGCTAGCTTCTTGGTGTCTAAATCGCGACCTAACGCCATTTGAGCTATTCTATCCCCGCGAGAAGGAGTTAGCAAATACATAGACTTCGAGTGTATAACCGTGGTAGCATTAAAAATCTGAATGGCTCAAATTGTTAATGGGTGTATTAAAGTAATCTCTTTCGATGCTGAAGGAACATTAGTGACAACTGATTTCAGCCAGACTATTTGGCATGAGGCTATCCCTTCCCTTTATGCTCGGAAGAAGGGAATTGAACTTGCCCAAGCTAAGAGAATCATAACTGAGGAGTATGACAAGGTGGGTGACCAGAGGCCAGAATGGTATGATATAAGATATTGGTTTGAGTATCTTGGCTTGGGTTCTCCCGAGCCGGTAATACGAAGCTGCCAAAATAAGCTATTCTACTATCCTGAGGTAGCTGAAGTTCTTTCCTCTTTAGCCTGCAAGTATGAGTTGATTGTTGCCTCAGGCACTCCCATGGAGCTGCTACATTGTTTGCTGCAAGATATCAAGCACTATTTTGCCCGCGTTTTTTCCTCGACCTCGCATTACCGACAATTGAAGAACCCAGATTTTTACCTCGCTATATGTGAGACGATGGCAGTCGAGCCCAGTGAAGTCGTCCACGTAGGCGATAACTGGCAATTTGATTTCCTTAATGCTAAACAAGCAGGCATCCACACCTTCCATCTTGATAGGTCTGGGAGCAACCATGAATCACTTGCCGATTTAACCCAACTTAAATCTGGTTTATTGGCTTAGTTATGGCAGTCAATTGGGCACAGGTTCTACTTAATTCGGTAGTTACGGGAAGCTTATATCTCATTGGCGCCGTAGGCCTTACCCTAACCTACGGTTTGTCTGGTTTCCCCAATTTTGCCCATGCTGAATTTATTACCTTAGGTGCTTTTGTGGGCTACCTCGTGGGGGAGCAGCTAGGGTTGGGCTTACCAGGAGCTCTTATTGTTGCCTTCTTGGTCACCGGCGTGGTTGGTTTTTTATGTTATCGTGGCATCTTTCAGTCTCTAGCCAAGAGGGGTGCCACTATAATCCATCTTATGGTGGCTTCCATTGCCCTAGGCTTCATCCTCAGGCATTCTATTGGCGCTGCATGGACCTGGCAACCTTTGTATTTTACCACCACCTGGTCCGCCTATGATATAGGTCCATTAAGAATTACTGGCTTATGGATATGGCTTATCTTCACCGCCGTAGCCCTGGCAGTCATCATGCACCTCGTTCTGACAAGAACAAAAATAGGTAAAGCTATCAGGGCAACTTCCAGTAATCCCGAGCTTGCCCTGGCTTCGGGAATCAATGTTGACCGGGTGATTTGGATAACCTGGTTTATTGGCGCAGGATTGGCTGCTATTGCTGGTATATTTCGCGGCGCAGATACCCAGATCTGGCCTATGACTGGTTGGGATATCGTCCTGCCTATCTTCGCCGTTACCATACTTGGTGGCATTGGCAACTTTTATGGTGCTATAGCCGCAGCCTTCATCATTGGATTAGCTGAAAATATTGGGGTGGTCGCTTTGGTGGGCTTGGGGCTTTCTACATCATATCGCATAGGCATAGCTTTTGTGATTCTAATAATAACTTTGATTGTGAAACCACAGGGATTAGCTATGTTGTTTAGGAGAGCTTGATTTGAGCATATTACTCTATGGTCTCGATATCATTGTCTATATTGCCATTTTCGGCATAGTGGCCTTAAGCCTGAACCTGGAGTTTGGCTTTGCCGGACTTGCCAATTTTGGCAAAGTAGCTTTCTTCCTCGTTGGTGCTTACACCTATGCGCTCCTGTCTCAAGCTGGTGTCCCATTTTATCTTTGCCTTATCGCTGGCGCCTTAATCTCAGCTCTTTTCGGTTTGCTTATTTCCTTGCCTGCTCTGAGGCTGAGGGCGGATTACTTGGCCATAGCGGTTCTAGCCTTTGGTGAAATCTTGAGGTTGATTATCAAATCTGAGAAATGGCTCGCCGGGGGTGATTGGGGAATAAGTGTTTCCCCAGTTTTTGCCTGGACGGGCTCTACCTTCATTTACCGTTTAGAGAATATCGGTCTGGTCGGCCTGTGTTTGCTTATCTGTTTCCTTGTGGTTCAACTATTAGCCAATTCTCCTTATGGCAGGGCAATGCGGGCTATGAGAGATGATGAGGTGGCCGCTGAGGCCCTGGGCAAGGATGTAGCCAAATATAAAGCACAGGCGCTTATGTTGGGTTCAGCTATGGCAGGAATAGCCGGTGGGCTTTATGCCCAATATCTTCTGTGTATCGTCCCCGGTATGTTTATGCCCATGGTTACCTTTACCGTGTGGATAATGGTCCTCTTGGGGGGGCCAGCTAACAACTGGGGAGTATTGTTGGGTGCCGCGCTGGTGGAACTCTTCGATCGGGGGACCAATATAGCTGTAGGTTACGTGGATTTACCTGTTGAGCCTGGCAACTTGCAATATATTCTATTTGGTGCTTTAATTATCTTTGTTTTGCTTCGCAGGCCGCAGGGGCTGTTGAAAGAAAGCCCAATTAAGACAAAGGCGTTAGAGGCAGCCCGATATGAGAAAAGCGGCGTTAGGGGTAAAGGAAATTAGCAAGCACTTGGGTGTTCGTCTCTTCATCTTTATGTGGCCCCTGAGTTAAGGGGCTATGTAATAGCAAGCATTAGCGTTATAATTATCTCATTGACCTGCATTTGCGATGAATGAACCTAAGAGTAATTTATCATGGAAGAGATATTATTGGAGATAAGGGATGTTAGCAAGCATTTTGGCGGCGTTTACGCTGTCAATGGTGTAAGCCTGGATGTCAGGCACGGTGGCATCTGTGGCTTGGTAGGGCCCAATGGCAGTGGCAAGACTACCTTGTTTAATACCGTACTTGGTCTTCATAGGCCGGATGAAGGGACCATTCATTTCAAGAGCAGGTGCATCAACAACCTAGCTCCTCATAGAATTTATAGGTTGGGCTTGGTAAATGCCTTTCAATTGCCTCGTCTGTTTCATCAGCTCACAGTATTAGATAATATGCTGGTGGCGGCGAGGGGGCATCAAGGTGACAAATTAATGAACAGCCTTTTCTTAAGGGAGCGGTGGCAAGAGCAAGAAAAGGAATTAATTGAGGAAGCTCTGGATATTCTTGAATTGGTGGAATTAGATACTCATGCGTTCTCCTTTGCCGGCCAGCTATCCGGTGGGCAGAGAAAGCTTCTGGAGATAGCCAGGGGCCTTATGGCCAAGCCCACGCTTTTGCTCCTGGATGAACCGGCAGCCGGGATAAATCCTGTCTTGGGCAAGAAGTTATTTGAGAAGCTATGGGATTTCTCCCATAATGGCACGACTTTTTTCGTTGTAGAGCACAGGCTGGAGATATTATTCGAGTTTGCCTCCTGGGTTTATGTTATGGATAAGGGGAAAGTGGTAACTAGGGGACAGCCTGGAACTATTATCAGTGACCCTGTTTTCTATCAAGCGTATTTAGGGGAAGAATAAATGGAATATATCTTTGTAGCGGAAAACATTGATGCCGGCTATGGCGACGTCATCATTGTTCAGGGTGTCTCCGTCAAGGTGGCTGAGGGTGAGACCGTGGCCATCGTGGGACCTAATGGCAGTGGCAAGTCAACCTTGATTAAAAGCTTTCTCGGCTTTGCCAAGCTATTTCAAGGTAGCGTCTTCTGTTGGGGTAAGGATATTACCGGAATAGCTTCTGACCGGGCAGTAGGCCTGGGTATAGGCTATGTCCCGCAGATAAACAATGTCTTCCCTAACTTGACCATAGCCGAAAATCTGGATATGGGAGCCTATCGCAAAAAAGATAAGGCTTCTATTAAAGCCGGGATGGCAGAGATATATGCGATGTTTCCCGAACTCGAGGGGAGGAAAAGTGCGTTGGCGGGAAATTTAAGTGGTGGAGAGAGGCAAATGATAGCAATAGCCAGGGCTATGATGGCACAACCTAAAGTTCTCATGCTCGATGAGCCATTAGCTTCCCTATCTCCCAAACCGGCTTCATCTATTTTAGACAAGCTGGCAAGGATAAAAGAAGCTGGCACAGCCATAATAATAGTGGAGCAGAATGTCAAGAAGGTTTTAAGCGTCTCTGACCGGGGCTATGTTTTAGTTAATGGCACCTGTGCCATGCAAGGAGATGCTGCTTCCCTATTTGCTGAAGATTCCTCCAAACAACGATTCTTAGGATTAGAGGCTAAGGGTACGTGTCAAATCATTTAAGTAGGTAACCCAACTAGAGGTTGTTGTATCATATAAG
>CAZQBR010000080.1:0-6882 GCA_964591975.1 uncultured Dehalococcoidales bacterium | reverse complement strand
CCTCTTACCCGTTTTACTTGCAACATGATGCCGAGTCATGGAAGCACGAATTGGCAATTATCAATCTGGTAGGTGAGTTCATCAAGTCTTTACCGAGTGAGTGACGGGCAAGCTAGAGTGATGTTCTGGATAAAGACTTTTTGGGCAATTTAGATAAATGGTTAGAGCTAAGCCTGAAAGGGTAATTGCTTTAGGTTCTTTCTATTTTGTTCATTCGGGGTTAATGCTCTTCTAATGATGCCAAGAGCATTAATGATATTCCCCCAAGACATCCCGTAGTTTACGAGCTCCTGGCCTGGTGGCACCTTCACGTAGCATGATAAGGTGGGCGAATGGTTTCGATACCGGCCCTATGGACTGATCCCTAACAAAAAACCTAGCTAAATAACAGCCCCAAGACCCCTCGCCGTCTAAGAATGGGCAGTATCTTTGGGGCTGACAGAGATGGAGCCTCCCCCGCCTCCACCATGAGAAAGCCAATCAGAAGGATTCCTTCGCAATCTTTCCTTGACAGTGAGTAATTTTGCCTCTCCCAAACGCGGACTTGACAATTTTGGTTTTAACCTTTTATACTTAAGGAAACTCAAGGTTTCTTCATATTCTTAAGATTAGCCGCAAGATTTTTACTTTAATTATGTCCACTGGCAAATCATGACCAAGTATATCTTCGTCACGGGCGGAGTAATAAGTTCTGTAGGTAAAGGAATTTCGGTAGCTTCCATTGGCAGAATACTGGAAAGCCGTTCTATCGCCGTCTCGGTACAGAAGCTTGACCCCTACCTTAATGTCAACCCAGGGAAGATATCCCCCAGCCAGCACGGTGAGGTCTTCGTCACTCAAGACGGTGCTGAAACTGATTTGGACTTGGGACATTATGAGAGATTCATTGGAAGAGAGTTGACCCAGGCTTCTAATGCCACTTCGGGGCAAGTCTATTCTTCGATAATTGCTCAGGAAAAGCGGGGGGACTTTTTAGGGGGCACAATACAGGTAGTCCCCCATGTAAGCAATGAAATAAAAAGGCGAATAAGAGAGGTGGCTGAAATATCTAAAGCTGAGGTGTTAATTGTTGAAGTCGGCGGCACTGTAGGTGATATTGAAGGGCAACCATTTCTCGAGGCTATAAGGCAAATGAGGAAAGATGAAGGCAGGGATAGCGTATTATACATTCACGTTACCTTTCTACCACACATCGCTGCCACTAACGAGATAAAAACCAAGCCAACACAACATAGCGTCAATGAGTTAAGGAGAATTGGTATTCAGCCTGATGTCATACTTTGTCGCAGCGATAAGGAGATAGCAGAGGGAATAAAGGATAAAATATCGCTGTTTTGCGATGTGGATAGGGAGGCGGTTATCCCTCTAGTCACTAGTGAGACTATTTACGAAGTGCCCCTATTGCTAGAAGATGCCGGGTTAGGGGAGGTTATGGTTAGCCGGTTAGGCTTAAAAGCTAAGAAGAGCGATTTGGATGAGTGGCGAAACATGGTAGCTAAGCTAAAAGCTCCCAGAGAGCCGGTAGTTATTGGCCTGGTAGGCAAATATGTGGAACTTCAAGATGCCTATTACTCTGTTCGTGAAGCATTATGTCATGCGGCGTTAGCTCATAACCGTGAGACAAAACTAGAATGGCTTGATTCAGAAGAGATAGAGAGCGGTGAGGATGACAAGCTTAGGCAAGTCCAGGGTATAATCGTTCCTGGCGGCTTTGGCTATCGAGGAATTGAGGGCATGATAAAAGCCGCCAATTTTGCTAGAGAAAAAGAAATCCCTTACCTTGGCTTAGGTCTGGGAATGCATACCATGGTGATCGAGCTTGGGCGCCATGTTTTCCATACTGAAAAGGTAAATTCTACTGAATTTGATACAGATACTGCTTATCCCGTGATTGACCTTCTCCCCGAACAGCGCGGCATAAGCCAAAAGGGAGGAACCATGAGGCTGGGGACTTATCCCTGCAACTTAGTAGCGGGAACGAAAGCAGCTCAGGCTTATGGCAGCGAAGTTACTTACGAGAGGCATCGCCATCGCTTCGAATTCAACAACTCCTTTCGCCAACCACTGAGAGAGGCCGGGCTTATACCTAGCGGCCTATCACCAAATGGGGAGCTGGTGGAGATCGCTGAGCTTGAAGGCCATCCCTGGATGCTTGCTTGCCAATTCCATCCTGAGTTTAAATCTCGCCCCGATTCCCCACACCCATTATTCATGGATTTTATTGGAGCAGCGGAAAAAATACTTGTCGAAGGTGCCCAACCGAGCTTGCCGCTGAATTAGGGAAAATGGAATTATTCTTAGATACTGCTAATATAGAACACATCCGCCATGGGGTGAGACTGGGGGTAATCAGTGGAGTAACTACAAATCCCAGTATCATATCTCGAGAGGGTCAAGTTGATTACCAGAATTTGGTCAAGGAAATCTGCTCCATTGTTCCCGGTCCTGTATCCACTGAAGTTTTGAGTCGGGATGCCCTCGGAATGGTAGCTGAAGCCAGAGAAATAGCTAAGTGGGCGAAGAATATCGTGGTCAAGATACCCGCTAACCTGGAAGGAGTGGAAGCTACCTCAGTGCTGTCTAAGGAAAACATAAAGGTGAATTTTACCCTCTGCTTCTCCCTAAACCAAGCTTTGTTGGGAGCAGCAGCAGGAGCTACCTTTGTCAGCCCTTTCGTAGGCAGGCTTGATGACATTGGTGAGGATGGCATGGAAGTGGTGGCTGATATTGTAGAATATTTTGACTACTATCAACTATCTACCCAAGTTATAGCTGCTAGTATCAGGCATACTCAACATTGCCTGACAGCAGCTAAAGTCGGGGCACATATTGCCACCATACCCTATAAAGTGCTACTACAAATGATACAGCATCCCCTTACTGATATTGGCGTTGAACGTTTCATGGATGATTGGAAGAGAGTCATGGGAGAAAAAGATTGAGAGGTTCCGGACAAAACCATAGATTTTGTCCGGTGGAAGGGATTGGGAAATAGTAGTGGCCGGTTAAAGAGAGGTATTATGTTAAGTATAACGCAACTGGAAAATAAAACTCGTGATGAGCTTGAAGCTCTAGCTAAGGAGTGTGGCATCAGTGGCTATTCTGCCTTAAAGAAATCTGACCTTGCCCTCCATATTCTCAAATCGCAAGCAGAACAACAGGGGAATTTGCTCATAACTGGTGTCCTAGAGACCATGAATGAGGGCTATGGCTTCCTGCGCCAGGATACCTTCCTGCGTGGTGCCAATGATGTTTATGTCTCAAATTCTCAGATTCGCCGCTTCAACTTAAGAGATGGCGATTATATCTGTGGGCAAGCTAGACCTCCCAAGGAAAGTGAGAAATATTATGGCTTGCTTCGAGTGGAAAGTATCAATAAGCTTGACCCTGAACTAGCAAGAACACGGCGCCATTTCAGTTCACTGACGCCCATTTTCCCCAACAAGCTCATCAATCTGGAAACGAACTCAAACGATTTATCTACCCGTCTAATTAACTTAGTGGCGCCTATAGGCAGGGGACAAAGAGGGCTTATCGTATCACCACCTAAGGCAGGGAAAACTGTACTTCTTAAGAAAATTGCCAATGCCATCACCGTGAACTACAGCGATATCCATCTTATAATTTGCCTCATCGGAGAGAGACCTGAGGAGGTTACCGATATGAAGAGGTCGGTGAAGGCTGAGGTTATAGCTGCTACCTTTGATGAACCAGTAGAAAGCCAGACCAAGGTTGCCGAATTAGCGCTGGAGAGAGCCAAAAGGTTAGTAGAAACAGACAAAGATGTGGTTGTCCTGCTTGATGGCATCACCAGGCTCACTCGAGCTTACAACTTAGCAATGCCTGCTAGCGGGCGTACCTTATCAGGTGGTATAGATTCAGCAGCCTTACACCCTCCCAAGCGCTTCTTTGGCGCTGCCCGCAATACCGATGAGGGCGGTAGCCTGACCATCATTGCTACTTGTCTGGTGGATACAGGTAGCCGCATGGATGACCTCATATATGAAGAGTTTAAGGGAACAGGTAATATGGAGCTTCACTTAGACAGAAAATTGTCTGAGAGGAGAATTTTCCCCGCCATAAATATTGTGCCTAGTAGCACAAGAAGAGAAGAGCTGTTATTGGATGAAAATACTTTAAAGCAGGTATGGCTTCTCAGGCGCATAGTTGGCATGATAGATAGCGATTCCCCTAACCACCACGGTGAGGGTACACAAAGAATCCTAGAAAGATTGGCCAAGACGAGGAACAACGCTGAATTTTTAGCCACTTTGTCCAAGGATATATAAATCTACCATGAGTGCTGGAGGACCAAGCTGGGCTTCTAAAATTAAGCTTCGGATAAAGAAAGCCTTAGATATGAATACCATCTTATGCGACAGTTGTAAATGGAACTGGCGAAGTGCTTGCCACCGCCCTGAGCGCCCCAATGCTGCCTGGTGCCCCGATTACGAGAAAAAGGGGAAATAACTATATTTCCTCTCGTAGCTCACTAGTTGCCTTTCCACAAGAATCGGCAAAGAAATTGACCAGTCTATTGAGATAACATATAATAAGTCGCAAATTTGAATATTTCTCTCCGAGTTGCTTGCCTAAAGAGAAATCCATGGTGAGCAACCGGAAGACCAAAAAGGTCTCAAGGGTGTAGGCAGAAATACCTAGGCCTCCCGTGTTTGGAAAGGAGAGAAGATGGAATTCGGTCATTCTATTACAGTGTCTTTTTTAACAAGGCGCTGTTTTTCTATTCCCTTTATCCATTCTTGTATTACACGCTATCTAGCCTGCTGTGCCCTATTCGCTCGTGACAGAGTCTCAAGGCATCTTGTAGGGAGCTTTGCAGGCTTTAGCGTAGGCAAAAGGCCAAAAAATAAATTATTTATATTGATTTTGCAGCTTTGTTGCAGGAGAGAGGAAGGGTATGGCTAAAATGAAGGTTTGGAAAAAGCCAGACAGCATGAGCATAGTTTTTATTGTGCTGGGTGCACTTATCTTGCTCTTCATCTTAGCCCCCCCGCTCAAGACGATATTTTCCTCCTCTCCCGGGACCTTGTGGAACACGTTGCTCGAGGAGGATGTATACTCCTCTATTCTGCTTACCCTCTCTGCTGCCCTGATAGCTACCTTGATAGGGCTCTTTCTCGGAGTTCCCTTAGCCTACCTGCTGGCTCGGCACCAGTTTCGGGGAAAGAGATTTGTAGAGGCAATTATAGATGTGCCTATCGTAATCCCTCATTCTGCGGCTGGCGTTGCCCTTCTCTTTGTCTTCGGCAGCAATTTCCTTGCTGGCAAGGTTTTTCACAGCACAGGCCTTGGCTTCTTCGGGGCCTTTGCCGGGGTAGTCATCGCTATGGTGTTTGTTAGCGTTCCATTTCTTATTGACTCGGCTAAGGAGGGCTTCAAAGCTGTGGATGTCAGATTAGAGAAGGTAGCCAGAACCTTAGGCGCCTCTCCCTGGAGGTCGTTTTTCCGAATTTCCCTACCCTTAGCCGGGAGGAGCATCTTCTCTGGTTCGGTGCTCATGTGGGCTCGAGGCTTAAGCGAGTTTGGCGCCATAGTCATTATAGCTTACAGCGCCTCCTTCCTTGGCTGGAACGCTAAAGTCCTTCCTGTCTTGGTCGCTGACCGCTTTGACTTTGGGCTAGAGTACACTCTACCGGTAGCAGCTTTGGCAATCCTTATCTCCCTCGCTATTTTTATAACACTCAGAACAATAGCCTATAAGGGTGAAAAAGCATGATCACCATAAAGAACCTAAAGGTTAATTTAGGCGATTTTCTGCTTCAGGGCATCAATCTCGATATCAAGCCGGGTGAATATTTCATCATTCTGGGACCTACCGGGGCAGGGAAGACAGTGCTTCTGGAGGCTATTGCCGGGCTCTATCCAGTTCTTGGAGGGGAAGTCTGGATTGATGGAAGGGAAATCACTTACCAGAGTCCGGAGAAAAGAGGGATTGGCATCGTTTACCAAGACCAGGTTCTCTTCCCCCATCTTTCGGTAGAGGAAAACATTGCCTTCGGATTAAAGACGAGGAGGTGTCCTAAAAAAGAGATAAAGGCAAGGATAGATGCTATGGCTCAAGTAGTGGGAATTTCGCACCTGCTTAATAGGAGCCCGGTTACCTTGAGTGGAGGGGAGAAGCAAAAGGTGGCTCTAGCAAGAGCGCTGGTTACTGAGCCTAAGGTAATCCTGCTTGATGAACCCTTAAGCGCCCTGGATCCCGAGACCAAGGAAGGGATGCAAAGAGAATTAAGGGAGATGCACCGCCGGGTGAAGGTCACCGTAGTTCATGTCACCCATGACTTTGAAGAAGCAATAGCTCTGGGGCATCGGGTTGCTGTGCTGAACGATGGCTCAATGGCCCAGGTAGGGACCCCTGAGGAGTTCCTACGCCAGCCAAGTTCAGAATTCGTGGCTCGATTTGCGCTGTCACGCAATATCTTCTCTGGCAAAGTTATAGGAATGGAGGATGGCTGTGCTCTTATTGACATCGGCGGCACAAAGCTGGTAGCAATAACGGAGTTGAAGGACAAAGTGCGCCTTTCCCTTCGCCCTGAAGATATCCTCATCTCCCTGGAGTTGCTTCAATCTACAGCGCGAAACTGCTTCCAGGGCGTGGTCAGTGACATTGCCAATAGAGGCTCAGTTATCTATGTCACCGTGACTCTTCCACCAGATTTCATCTGCATTGTCACCCGCCAGGCGTTTGATGAACTTCGTTTAAGAAAGGGGGCAAAAGTGTGGATCACATTTAAAGCTTCAGCAATCCATGTTTTTTAGAAAGAGGTGTGTCTGATGGAAAACAGAATAGCAAAAATAGTTTCAATTACGATGGCCTTTGTCTTGGCCCTAACCTTAATAATTGGCTGTGCTCCTCAGAAG
>CAZQBR010000079.1:0-6894 GCA_964591975.1 uncultured Dehalococcoidales bacterium | reverse complement strand
CTGGGGATACCCTTGCGACTAACCTTAAGCCCGCGTACCCTAAAAAGCCAAAGCATAGAGGCAAAGTGGCGCACAGAAAAAGAACCCCAGCTTTTGCTCTTAGAGAACGTAGCTGCTGAGGTTAAAAAGCTGCTAGCAGTGCCCAAAAATTATTCGGGATAAGCAAATATTTGGTTTCTAAACAACCAGTTAGAAGAGGTTGGACTGGATATGAGCGAAACAAAAGTATCTCCAATCTCTGGTGAAGCAAAAGAATGGGTAAAAAACATAGTGGAATATCACTATGGATTTACACCTTCGCAAAGCTCGAAGAAATTAAACCTGGCAACGAAGTTCAGTCTAGATTATTTACTCTCACTTGTTTGCTACGTAGATGTGGTTTTTAACCCTGTTTGTGATTACTGTTAGGTCTAGAATGCCCGAAGTTGAGATTGCTTTGAATTAGAGAGTTAGCTCCTTAAGTTAGCGCCCAGTTCCCGGTGCAATCTCTCGAGCATTTGCTGCTGGGTTTGATTGACTTCTTCATCAGTTAATGTGTGGCTAGGTGCTTGATAAACAATCCGTAAAGCGAAGGATTTCTTACCATCAGCTATCTGCTTACCGCGATAGAGGTCAAACAGGGTAATGCCTGTTACTAGGGGAAAGCTTTGGATTATGTCTGTCAATTGCTGATAAGCTACCTGCTCATCTACCACCAAGGCAATGTCTCTAGTTACGCTAGGGAAGCGTATGACAGGTTGATACTGCTTTACCTCAGTAAGCTTGGTTAACAGTTTCTCCAGGTCAATTTCGATAATACAGGCAGGGGTAAGAAGTTCAAAGGCTTGTGTTACCCTCGGGTGGAGATTACCTACAATACCCACTTTGTTATTGCCGATGATTACATTAGCTCCTCTTCCAGGAGATAAACCTTCATCATCGCTGGGAGCAAAGCTCACACTTAAGCCCAAGTGTCTTAATAGATTTTCCACTGTTCCTTTGGCGTCAAAGAAATCAAGCGACTCTTTATCACTATGCCAGGACAATTCTGCTCTTGAGCCGCTAAGTCCAGCACAAAGCATTTCTCTCTCCTGAGGTAACTCCTTTCCTTGTGGTAAGAATATCTTGCCAATTTCAAATAACCTCATGCCAGCTTGTTCATGTTTCTGGTTAGAGGACAAAGTAGCAAGAAGGCCAGCCCGCAAGGTGGTACGCAAAGATTCTTGTTCCTTTGTCATAGGATTAGCTACTTTTAAAGGTGAAATCTTTACCCCGAGTTTTGGAGAAAGCTTTTGTAATTTCTCCAAGCTGGTCAAAGAATAGGTTAATATTTCCTGAAAACCACAGCCAGTCAGAAAAATACATAATTTTTGCTTGAGGTTGCTTCGCTGTACTCGCAATGACAATGTTGAGTCCTGTGCCGGTAATGGAGAGCCAAGCCTAGTTATGGGAATCTTGTCATAACCAACAATGCGAACTACTTCCTCTACTAGATCAGCAACAGATTTAATATCGCTACGCCAATAGGGAGCGCACACTGAAACTTGTGAAGATGAAAGCTCTTGGAGGTCAAAACCTAAGAGCTTTAACACTTTGGTAATCTGGCAACCTTCTACCTCCAGGCCTGAAAGTCGCTTCACCTGTTCAGTAGAAAGCAATATGGGTTTTGGCTCTGATTTTCCGGGGTAAACATCGATTATGCTCCTGGCCGCTTTACCTCCGGCTAATTCCAGTAGCAACTGAGTAGCTCGCTTCAGAGGTGACAGCGGTAATTCTGAATTTAGCCCTTTATCAAAACGGAGTGAAGCTTCGCTCTGAAGCTGAAGGCCAGTGCATCCTCGACGAACGATAGCCTGGTTAAAATTCGCTGACTCCAGGAGAATAGCAGTGCTTTCATCTGTAACCTCGGTAGCTAACCCTCCCATAATCCCAGCAATAGCGATAGCCCTTTCTTTGTCAGCAATGACTAAGATATCTGAATTGAGCGCGCGCTCTACTTTATCTAGAGTAATTATTGTTTCACCATTAGTAGCCCGGCGAACAATAACTTGTCTGCCACTGAGTTTCTCATAATCAAAGGCATGAAGAGGTTGACCATATTCCAGCATCACATAGTTGGTAACATCAACAATATTGTTAATAGAATGCATACCACAGCTACTCAGGCGCTGTTGTAGCCAACTTGGAGAGGGTGCTATCTTAATCCCTGTAATTAAGCTAGCACAGTACCTGGGGCATAAACTGGGCTCAACAATGTCAATAGAGACAAGGGAGTCTACCGAGTTCTCCACCTCTTCATAATGGATTTCAGGTAGGCGAAGTGGCTGGTCGGTTAGAGCAGCAATTTCTCTAGCTATGCCAACTACAGACAAGCAATCTGGGCGATTTGGAGTTATATCGAAATCAAAAATCACGTTGCCCAAATACTCGTTAAGAGGCATACCTATCGGGGCTTCCTCGGGAAAAACCATTATGCCCTCATGTCTTTCGGAAATGCCCAGTTCCTTTTCGGAACAAACCATGCCCTCAGAAAGAATGCCCCGAATCCTGGCTGGCTTTAGCACCACAGTTTTTCCTGTGTGACCATCTATAAGCTGGGTTCCTACAGGAGCAAAAGGCACTTTTTGCCCGATGCCGATATTGGGAGCACCACAAACTACGGTAAGTTGCTGGGTGCCGAGATTCACAGTGGCTAGTTTCAGACGGTCGGCATTGGGGTGAGGATTCAAGTCTACTACTTCCCCCACCACCATATTATTCCATTTGCCGCCTACGATTTGTATGGCTTTGACCTCCATGCCAGCCATGGTTAGCCTCTCGGCTAGCTCTTTGGGAGCAAGCTTGATATCAACGTAATCTTTAAGCCATTTAAGAGAGGCTTTCATTCTAGCTCCTAAAAACCTAGAATTGTTTTAAGAACCTGAGGTCATTGCTATAGAACAAGCGAATCTCGTCAATGCCGTAGCGGAGCATGGGAATTCGTTCTACTCCCAGGCCAAAAGCAAAGCCAGTGTAGATTTCAGGGTCAATACCGACTCGCCTGAGAACATCAGAATGAACCATGCCAGCGCCTAATATTTCAATCCAGCCAGTGTAAGCACATAGCCGGCAGCCAGTGCCATGGCAAGCTAAACATTGAATGGCTACCTCCACTCCCGGCTCTACGAACGGGAAATAGTCACAGCGAAAGCGCACCTTCGTTCCCTCACCAAACAGGTAATGGCAAAACTCAAACAAGGTACTTTTCAAATTAGCCAGAGTGATGTTCTCATCCACAGCTAAACCCTCAACCTGATAAAACATAGATTCGTGAGTAGCATCAGTGGCTTCATATCTGTAAGTTCGTCCTGGTATTATTACTCTTATTGGTGGACGACTCTGTTCCATAATTCTAATTTGCATCGGCGAAGTATGAGTGCGTAAGAGCCTGGACTTCTCTCCTGCCTTCGAATCTATCCACAGAGTAGCAAACATGTCCCGTGCTGGATGATGTTGAGGGATATTTAAGGCTTCAAAATTGTAGTAATCCCACTCCACGTCGGGTCCTTCAACAACTTGGAAACCCATATTTTTAAAAACATCACATATCTCCTCAAGTGCCTGAGTGATGGGGTGGAGTCTTCCCATAGGGATAGGGCGACCAGGTAGGGTGACATCCAGTTTTTCACGATCAAGTAATGAAGTTACACTGGCTTCTTCTAACCTCTTTTTCTTTTCGGTTAAAATTAACTCCAGAGATTTTTTAATTTCGTTAGCTTTGGCACCCACACCTTTCCGTTCCTCCAAGGATAGGTTGGGCAGGGAGCGCAGAATTTGAGGTAAGCCGGTTTTTTTACCTAGATAGCGAACCCGCCAAGACTCAAGTTCCGCAAGATTGCCAATTTTGTCTAGCTCATTAAGAGCCTTTGTGTGGAGTTCTTCGAGCTGTTCTAGCATTAATTGCCAAGTTTTGCAAGGGTTGTTAATTTGGCAAAACCCTCGGGGTCCTTAACCGCCATTTCAGCTAACATCTTGCGATTTATTGACATATTTGATTTCCTTAAGCCGGCCATAAGCTGGCTATAACTGAGTTCTTCAAGCCGAGCGGCAGCATTGATACGCGCGATCCATAGCCGCCTGAAATCACTCTTCCGCTTACGACGGTGACAATAAGAATAATTCAGGGCATGAAGCATTGATTCGTGAGCATCGCGGTATAAGGCATGCCTTGAAGCTCGATGGCCCTTGGTTAGCTGAAGTACCTTCTTATGACGTCTGTGGGTAACTTTTCCGCTTCTAGCTCGTGGCAAGACTCCTCCTTGTTACTGCTGAACTGGCAAGCAATAATCTCCAACTGGGATAGGCTGAGGGTTGCTTCAGTTGATATAGTCCCTTCTGCATCAGAACCCTATCCCTTAAGTATTTAGTCCAGATTGCTGATAGAGGTATCCCGATGCTAAAAACTATTGCCAGCACGGGAACCATGATATCTGCATCCATTTTACTTCCTTTGCACTATTTGTATGGCAAAAGCCTCTTTATGCGCTTCTTGTCTGAGGAAGATACCGGTATCATCTCATCGTAGAGGCGCTTGGTTCTAGGAGCCTTTTTCCGTCTCAAGTGGCTTTTGCCACATTTTGTGCGGGTGAGCTTGCCACTGCCTGTTACATGGAAGCGGCTCGCTGCCCCTTTATGAGTTTTAAGTTTTGGCATCTATTTTCGTCTCCTTAGATTTCTTGGTAGAAATCGGGGATAGAGTCAAAGCCATGTTTCTTCTATCTTTAGCAGGCTGATCGCTTGCTATAGCTACTTCCTTTAAAGCCTCGCTGACTTTCTTTAGCACCCGCCTACCTAGCTCAGGATAAATAATCTCACGCCCTCTAAACCTGACCACTAACCTTATCTTGCTCCCCTCTTCCAATAATTTCCTCGTCGTTCTAATCTTAGCCTGTAAATCATGTTCTTCAATCTTTGGTCTTAAACGAACCTCTTTGAGTAAGCCAACCTTTTGGCTCCTTTTTAGCTTCCGCTCTTTCTTGGCTTGCTCATACTTATATCTTCCATAATCAAGAAGACGACACACCGGAGGAGCTTCCGCTGGCGACACCTCTACCAAATCAAGGCCATGCTCTTGGGCAAGCTGTAATGCTTGCAGCAGAGGTAAGACGCCTAACTGCTCTCCATCCTCCCCTATAAGGCGAACCTCTCTAGCTCTAATTCGCCTGTTAACTGGTAATTCTTTAACTATGTCCCTCTACTCCCTAAAACAGTTTAGGACCTTGCCTCTATAGCTGCCTTTATCCTATTATTGACTTGTAACAGAGTTTCTAAGCCTGCATCCTCGCCACTCCTTAATCGGAGTGATACATTGGATGAAGCCAGTTCTCTGTCGCCAGCTATAAGTATATATGGGATTTTCTCTAATTGAGCCTCTCTTATTTTCAAATTCATTCTCTCGGAGCGGTCATCAACTTTGGGGCGGATACCTTCCTTTTTAAGCGCACTTTCTATTTCATGAGCATAGTTGATATGGCGATCTGCTATAGGAATTACTATTGCCTGAATTGGTGCTAGCCACACAGGGAAAGCGCCACCATAATGTTCTGTGAGGCAAGCCAAAAAACGCTCCATACTACCTAAAACCGTGCGGTGTATCATTATCACATTATGCTCCAAACCATCCTCTCCAATATAGCAGACATTAAAGCGTAAGGGCAAATTGAAGTCAACCTGGATAGTAGGACCTTGCCATCTATGCCCTAGGGCATCTTTGAGTTTAATATCAATTTTAGGTCCATAAAAAACTCCTTCACCAGGGTCTATCTCGTAAGGTAGTTCCAGCTTGTGTAAAACACGCTTCAGGGATTCTGTAGCTTCCTCCCACATTTGGACAGTGCCGGCATATTTCTCTGGGCGTGTAGACAAGAGCAATTCATAATCAGCGAAGCCGAAGGTAGACATCATGAATTGTGCCAATCTTAGAACTCCTATCACCTCCTCCTCAATTTGGTCGGGGCGACAAAAAATGTGAGCATCGTCTTGAGTAAACCCTCTTACCCTGGCTAGACCGTATAACACACCAGTTCGCTCATAGCGATATACTGTGCCTAATTCAGCATACCTCAAAGGTAAATTGCGGTAGCTGCGCAGTTGGCTCTTATAAATTAAGATATGCCCTAAGCAGTTCATCGGCCTTAGCATATATTGCTGGCCTTCCACTTCTATTGGTGAGTATAGGTAATTTCGATAGAAATCCCAATGCCCGCTGGTTTTCCATAAATCTAGCTTGGCAATGTGGGGAGTATAGACAATATCATAGCCGCGCTTAATGTGCTCTGTCCTCCAAAAGTCCTCGATAATCTGCCGAATCAAAGCACCTTTAGGGTGCCAACAAATCAAGCCAGGGCCAATTTCCTCATGAATACTAAAAAGGTCAAGCTCCTTGCCCAGCTTTCTGTGGTCACGTTTAGCAGCTTCAGCTTGGCGAGATAAATAATCCTCAAGATCTGCCTGGTTATCAAAAGCCACTCCATAAATTCTTTGCAACATGGGGCGCTTTTCATTACCACGCCAGTATGCTCCAGCCACATGAGTAAGTTTGAATGCCTTTACTTCGCCGGTAGAAGCTACGTGAGGTCCACGACATAGATCGATAAAGGAGCCCTGCTTATAGATAGTTACTGTGGCATCAGCAAGCTCATCAATAAGCTCCAGCTTATAGGGTTGAGTGGCAAAGAGGCGACGTGCTGCTTCTTTGCTCATCTCCTCTCTGGTGAAGGGCAGATTGGCATCAATGATTTCCGCCATCTTATTTTCAATTGTAGGTAAGTCTTCTAAGGTTAACGACCTAGGCAGGTCAAAGTCATAATAAAAACCATTCTTGATAGTTGGCCCGATACCAAATTTAGCTTCGGGGAAAAGGTATTGTACCGCTTC
>CAZQBR010000078.1:0-6941 GCA_964591975.1 uncultured Dehalococcoidales bacterium | reverse complement strand
GGTAAATAAAAGGAACTGCCCAGGCAATACCGCCCAGAAGAAAAGCCTCCACGGCTATAGCTATACCTCCCAAGAAGGCAATATCCTGCCAGAAGCCTTCGGGGAACAACATAATAAGGTAGTCTTTGCTCGGGTCGAGCATCCAGTACGGATTAGTAAACACAAGATAGTGAAAACGGATAAACAACCGCTCGAAGCCAAAAATTGAGGCGATGCCCGCTGCTGCCACGAGGATTAGAGTCAGGGCGCATCCCTGCCTTATCCCCTTAGCTAAATCCTGCCAGCGACCTTTTCTCCACAGCAAAAAGCCTGTCCTGCGCGAGATTCTTCGCTTGCGGAGTTTACACTGAGCGAAGCCGAAGTGCTCCCTCAGAATGACAATAAGCAAAGGGAGCAAAGCATAAATAATAACATAGGCAAGACTCGCCACCTGAATTCGGTAATCAAGCTTAAATAGTCCCTTTACATCCTGAAGATGAATAAGTTCATAGTCATGAAACAGTTCGAATTCATCCCCGTTGGTGTTAACTACCTTTATCTGAGGCGTCCCTACTTCAGAATTAAAATAATCCACGAGCCTTCGTGCCACCTCGCTTAATTGTGTCTCATCTATCCCTGTAACCTGGCTTATGTGATATTTGTCAAAACCGTGTTGGTAAATGTGCACGTTGGTCACTCCCAGATGAATGGTGCTGGTAAGAAGCAGAAGGGAAAAACAAACTATAAATAGCCAATGAGTAGCAGTTTTAACGATTTTCACTTTTCCTCTGAGATTGCTTCGCTTCGCTCGCAATGACCTATGCTATAATTCAGGAGATGCCACAGAAATTCACTCATCTTCATGTTCACACTGAATACAGCTTGCTTGATGGCATGTGCCAGATTCCCCAGCTTATAAGTAAGACTAAGGAATTGGGCATGGATAGCCTTGCCATTACCGACCACGGTGCCATGTATGGCGTCCTTGATTTTTATACTACAGCTAAGGAAGCAGGAATAAAGCCAATTATTGGTTGCGAAGTTTATGTAGCTCAAACCGACCGCCATAGTCGAGACCTTGCTCATAAGAACCCCTATCATCTTACCTTACTCGCCAAAAATGAGAAAGGATACCGTAATTTAATTCAATTAGTTACTAAAAGCTACCTCGAGGGATTCTACTACAAGCCCAGGGTAGACAAGGAGCTTCTGGAGCTTCATCACGATGGGCTTATCGCTCTTTCCGGTTGTGCTCGGGGAGAACTCTCTCAGCTCATTCTAGAGGGACGAATTGACGATGCTGCTGCATTAGCCTCATGGTACAAAGAAGTCTTCGGCGATTACTATCTGGAGATTCAGCGACATCCAATCCCCGAGTTGGAGCAAATCAACCAGGAACTTGTTCCCTTATCTGTTAAGCTCAATATACCACCTGTAGCCACTTTTGATGTTCATTACATTGATAAAAAAGATGCCCCTGCCCATGAGCTCTTGCTATGTATTCAGACCAACAGTTCAATTTATGACGAAAAGAGGATGAAGATGGCGGGCGATTTCTTCTACCTCAGAAGCCCAGAAGAGGTGGCCCAACTATTCAGCGACTTACCTCAAGCCATAGAGAACACTCAGCGAATTGCTGATATGTGCCAGCTAGAATTGGATTTTACCAAGCTTCACTTGCCTCAGTTAACACTACCTGAAAACAAAACTGCCGATGGTTTTCTCGCTGAACTTTGTTGGCACGGGCTAGAAAAACGTTATCCAGAGGCAACTTCCGAAGCTAAAGAACGCCTCAGTTATGAGCTTGACGTTATACAAAAGACAAGATTTGCCCATTATTTCCTCGTCGTCTGGGATATTACCTCATTTACCAGGAAACAGGGTATCTACTTCGGTGTTCGGGGGAGCGCTGCCGCTAGCCTGGCTCTTTACTGTCTGGATATCACCGATATAGACCCGCTGAGCTATGAGCTCGTTTTCGAACGCTTCCTCAATGTAGAGCGGCGAGAGATGCCAGACATTGACCTTGACTTCCAGGATGATCGCCGCGATGAAATTATAACCTACGTCAACCAAAAATACGGACCTGACCACGTAGCTCAAATTATCACTTTTGGCACTTTGGGAGCTAGAGCAGCTCTAAGGGACACTGGACGAGCTCTGGGCATGCCTTATGCTCAAGTCGATCAAGTAGCCCGTCTTATTCCTCTAGAGCTAACCATCACGCTGGATAAAGCCATGACGGAGAGCAAAGAACTCTACAATATCTATCATGAAGATGAAACAGTGCGTAACCTGATTGACTCAGCCAAGAAATTGGAAGGAGTTGTCAGGCACGCTAGCACCCATGCTGCTGGCGTTGTCATATCACATGATCCCTTGACTGAATATGTGCCGTTGCAAATGATAGGGAAAGGTGGTCAACGTACTGTTATGACCCAGTTTCATATGGGAAACATCGCCCGTCTAGGGTTGCTCAAAATGGATTTTCTCGGGCTGTCCAATTTGACAATCTTGTCCAAAGCCACAGAGATCATCAAGCAAAATCAAGGAATTTCTCTGGATTCACAGCACTTTCCCCTCAATGATGCTAAGACTTTCGAGTTGCTTGCTTCAGGAGAAACTAAAGGCGTTTTCCAACTGGAAGGCAGCGGCATGCGCCGCTATATAAAGGAGCTCAAGCCTACTAACTTTAGCGACATCGCAGCCATGGTAGCCCTTTACCGCCCAGGACCCATGGAGCAAATTCCTACTTTTATCAAAGCTAAACAAGGGATTATCCCTGTTCACTATCCTCACCCCACCTTAAAGGGAATTCTGGAGGAAACCTACGGAGTCATTGTATATCAAGAGCAGGTAATATTTATTGCCCGAGCTCTAGCCGGCTATAGCCTGGGACAGGCTGACATCTTCCGTAAAGCTATGGGGAAGAAAATACCAGAGGTAATGAGAAAGGAAAAGCAAAACTTCGTTGCCGGAGCTAAAAAGAAGGGAATCCCAGCAGAATTAGCCCGAGAGGTATTTTCCTTGATCGAACCTTTCGCTGGCTATGCGTTTAATAAAGCTCACAGCGTAAGCTACGCCCTTATTGCCTATCGCACTGCCTATCTTAAGGCAAATTATCCTGTGGGGTACATGACTGCCTTCCTCAATACCTATCGGGATAATATGGAAAAGGTTCGTTCTGCGATTGTTGAATGCCGACGGCTAGGTATTGCGGTGCTTCCCCCTGATATTAACAAGAGCCAAGTTGACTTCGCTATCGAGAAAGAAGGAGGGAATAGCCCAGCTATCCGTTTTGGCTTAGCCGCTATCAAAAATGTTGGCGACTCACCTGCTAGGTCTATTTTGGCTGCCCGTAGTCAGGAAGATGCTTTTAAATCTACGGAGGACTTCTGCTATCGAGTTGAGCTGCGTAATATTAACAAGAAGGCTTTGGAAAGCTTAATTAAAGCTGGTGCCTTCGACTCCCTGGATAACCGTAAAGCACTTCTCGAATCCATAAACAAAATTATCTCGTTGGCTCACACGGAGCAAAGGATGAAAGAAGCGGGGCAAACCAGCATGTTTGATTTCTGGACTCAGCCCCCCTCTGCTACTACGAGCGCAGCGAAGCAATCTCAAGAGGAAGATGCATCCATTAAGCAAAAGCTCGTTTGGGAAAGAGAGCTACTGGGAGTCTATTTCTCCCAACCTTTTGATTTTCTATCTCCTGAGCCATCTTCAACGGGCACTACCTCCTGCGGCGAAATCACTGCTGAGATGGTTAACGAAACAGTGACAGTCACAGGAATGGTGGTTTCGGTACGCCAAGCCTATACTCGAGATAAACGCCCTTTTATCGTTGCAGCAATTGAGGACTTAGAAGCCACCGTGGAGGTCATTGTCTGGCCCAGGATTTATGATAGCACCCAAGCACTATGGCAAGAGGGCAATATCCTCAGGGTCAAGGGCATCGTGAAAATAAGAGACGGGGACGTGCAGTTAAATTGCCAGGAGGCACAACATTATCAACACATCACACAAGCAGCATTAACCACAGACCAGAAGCTAAGCAAACTCACAATAAATATCACTCAAACAGATGAGGCAGAAAAAGACGTGGAATGCCTCCATAAAGTTATGGATATTCTGAAGAACTACCCCGGGCAAGATGAAGTATCCCTCGCTGTTGTCGCTGAAGATGGAAAGACTAACCTGGAAATACCACAGGTAACAGTAAACTACTGCCCTGAGCTAGCAAGTGAATTGAGTAACATATTAGGCGAAAGCAATTTGAGGCTTGAGCAGTGATTTAAAAGGCTTTAGCCTCGATTTCAAGCAAGCGTTGTTTCCAGCGTATGCCCCCACCAAACCCACCAAGATTTCCATTGCTACAAATTACGCGGTGGCAAGGAATTATAATAAGCAATGGGTTTCTTCCCAAAGCTTGCCCTACAGCCCTGGCTGCTTTGGGCATACCTAGCTTACCAGCAACCCAAGCATAAGCCCTTGTTTCGCCGCAAGGAATAGACCGAGTCGCCTCCCATACTCTTTTCTCAAAAGGTCTAGCCTCAGATAGGTCTAAATCATCAGGGAAACTAACCAACTTGCCATTTAAATAATCCTTTATTCTCTCAGGTAAATCACCAAACCAGCCAGCTTCTGCTTCGCTTAAGGCTTTGTCTCGCGATTTCAGGGCGAACTCATTAAGAAGATGCAGTGCCTGCTCAGGCTCCGCCTGGGGCAAAACGAGCTTCCTCAATCCTCTTTGTGACCCCAAGATACCCACCCATCCCAACGAGGTATCAAAAATAAGGTATCTCATTCCCATCAAATCCCCTCCTCACAAATCCAAACCATATCTTTCCCTATCCGGCACCCGATGCAGTATTTCCCAATCTGCCAAGTAATGATTATCTATCCTTTTTATCCGGTTTCCATTGTTTATCATAGAACAAACAGGATATCGTTTATGAACCCTTTGGCCCGTGTTCCAGCTTCATTATACCTTGTGCTTAATCATAAGTCCCGCAAAGAGATACTAAGACTATGCCTCCAAGACCATCGCTCAAGCCTCGTTGTAGTTATTACCAGATAATCCACTTTTTGTTTGCTTTACTGAGAAGGGATGACCATCAAGTTTGAAATTTGGCAAATAATTTTCTGCTGCATCCATCTCTTGAACCCAGCCATTCTCTATTCCCAATTCATCAAGCAATTTAAGGACAGCCAGGTATTCCGAAAGGGAGATTTTGCGACGCAATTGTGGTATCTGGGAGGCTAGATAGCTTGGATAGTATTGGGACATTATGCTCACAGTCACCTTTGGAGAGATTTCTTTAACCAACCAGGTAAGTGAGTCTCGGCTGCCAGCCAGCCCATTGGGAAGAATGAGATGACGTACAATCAATCCTCTATGCGCCAGCCCCGAGTCGTCTAATATCAATTTGTTGCCCACCTGTCGATGCATCTCAAGAATAGCTTGGCGAGCTTGTGTCACATAATCAGCAGTGTAGGAAAGTTCTGCCGCCCAGGTATCAGAAGCATATCTCAGGTCAGGCAAGTAAACGTCTACAATCCCGTCTAGCGCTCGAAGGGATACAATTGAATCATAGGCATTGGTGTTGTAAACTATTGGTACCCTGAGCCCCAGGGGCACCGCTTCCAAGACTGCTCGAACTAACTGAGGCACGAAGTGAGAAGGCGAGATGAAGCTGATATTGTGACATCCCAGCTCATTCTGAAGATATATCATCTGCTGAGCCAAAGTGTAGAAATCCATTTCCTTAGAATTCTGGTGACCCGGGTCTTGACTGATCTGATAATTCTGGCAGTAAACGCATCTCATATTGCAATTACCAAAGAAAATAGCTCCAGTTCCTCGGGTGCCTGAAATAGCTGGCTCTTCACCGTGATGGTCACAGGCCGCAGAGACTATAGGCAAGTATCCAGAGTGACAAAACCCACGCTCATTTTCCAGACGATTTATATGGCACTCCCTGGGACAAATACCACACGATGCCAGCCGTGCTTCCAGCGACTCAGCTCTACGTTTAAGCTCACCGCAGCGATATAATTTAAGATATGAAGGCTCCATCCTCTGCCATATCCCAGTCATCGTATTGGAGGATTTCATTGTAGCAATTATAGTCTATCGACCGTTTGCCTCCAAAATTTGCGCCCGTTAAACAAAACGTCAATAATGTGCAGGCCTCCCATGCAATGTTCCGAGTGCACCGGAAGCCTAGCTGTTAAACTGGGCTGTGGCAAACTGCCAATGATACCAAGCAACAGAGAGTTTATTCTATCCGCGCCGGTGAAAAACAAGAAAGACACTTTACCCATGAGCAGCACCTTCTGGGACTTTATAGTTTAGGTTAAGGTAGGATTAGCTCAGTTAGGAGATGCAACCATATGACTATTTGAAGAGGGAGGGCATTTCAGCCTTCAGCTTCAAAAAAGCACGCAACATTGGCTTTCCCATAATGTCACGCTTTCCATAGTGCTCACCCCAACCGCTATCAGAAGAACAATACTGCGCATGGTGAGTATTATATGCTCAGCACCGGTAACCGCTTTTCTGTTGCTATTCTACTTCATGGTCTGGGAGAATTGGGAGACAGGAACTCGATACTCTGCAGGATGCTGGCACGAGATCTGGCAAAAATAGGCATAGCTTCCTTTATAAGTTCAACTTTGGAAATGGAGCGCGAGCCTCAATCATAACCTGACGGCAGCTCAACAAAAAGCCAGATTGTTGAACAAATGAGCTATATTTCCCCTTCAGCAGCTAGCTCTACCAGCCGATCCAGCACAACCTTTAGAGCATCCAGTTCTTTTCCGTAGCCAGCCCAATCACCCACCGTAAGGTACTGCTGAGCCTTATCATAATGCTGCTGAGCCTCCTCAATTAGACTGGCTACATCAGCAGCTACTGGCTCCTGTGGTTCTGCTGGAGCTGGCGGCTTAACCTCTGGTTC
>CAZQBR010000077.1:0-7080 GCA_964591975.1 uncultured Dehalococcoidales bacterium | reverse complement strand
TGAATGCCTCGCTGGTGGAGAATTATCCTGGCTTTCCTGAGGGTGTATCTGGCTTTGAGCTGGGTTCGCTCATGCACCAGCAGGCACTGAGATATGGTCTAGAGGTTATAACCGCTGAAGTTACAGGCCTTACCCAAGGACAACCCTCTAGCGTCTCCACCACAGAGGGAAGCTTTGAAGCTGCAGCTATAATCATTGCTGCTGGCTCGGAGTATCGTAAGCTGGGAGTCACTGGAGAGGAAAGGCTATTAGGTCACGGCATCTCCTATTGCGCTACCTGTGATGGCTTTCTCTTCCGCGACCGGGAAGTGGCAGTAGTCGGGGGAGGCGATACTGCCATCACCGATGCTCTGGAACTAAGTCGGCATGCTAAGAAGATCCACGTAATACATCGAAGAGATCAACTCAGGGCGGGCCGGGTCCTCCAGCAACGAGCATTTGCCCAACCCAAGCTGGAGTTCATTTGGAACACGGTAGTAGAAGAAGCCCTGGGTGACAAAGTACTGGAGGAGCTTAAACTGCGCAATGTTAAAACAGGGCAGCAGTCTAACCTGAAAGTAGACGGTGTCTTTGTCGCCGTAGGCCTCATGCCCAATAGCCAGCAATTCTCTAACATTCTACAGCTTGACGATATCGGCTACATCGTCGCTGACGAAATGATGGCTACCTCGGCATCTGGCGTCTTTGCTGCTGGTGACATACGAAAGAACTCAGCACGCCAGGTTGCCACTGCAATTGGGGATGGTGCCACTGCTGCCATGTCCGCTTTCAGGCATCTTCAAGAGATCAGCTAAAATCTTTAAGACCATTATAAACAGTAGGTTATGGAAAATATATCGCTTGTAGTTGCTTTCGGTGCTGGGCTATTATCTTTTCTATCACCCTGTGCGCTGCCTTTAGTGCCGATATACATTGCCAGCTTGGCCGGGCCTGATACATTTGTGCCTGGAGCTCATAAAAGGCGTATCCCCGTATTCTTTCATTCCCTCAGCTTCGTGGCAGGCTTCACCACTGTTTTTGTTATCATGGGAGTGGGAGCTGGATTGGCTGGGTTTGCTCTCAGTTCTCATTTAGCAGTGATTCGTGAAATAGCCGGGTGGTTGCTGATATGCTTCGGCTCGTTTATGCTGGCTAGCCTAAAAATCCCTTGGTTAAATTACGAAAAACGTTTCTCCCTATCCCGGCGTACTACTACTAGTTACCTACGCTCTTTCTTGATAGGAGCCATTTTTTCTTTAGCCTGGACGCCATGTGTTGGCCCTATACTGGGAGGTATTCTGGCTCTTGCTTGGAGTTCTGAAAAGGCGTGGCACGGTGCTTACCTGCTGGCTATCTATTCTCTGGGATTGGGAATACCTTTTTTGGCAATAGGAGCCGCCTTCGACTCTGTCGCTCCATTGCTAAAACGCATTCAGCGCCATTCTACTGCAATCTATATTTTTGGTGGAACACTACTTGTAGTTGTTGGCATACTTATCCTGACCAATAAGCTGGTTTGGTTTTAACCATAATCTAAGGGTAAAATTACGTTTGAGGTTAGTTATGAATAAACTGCCAAAAGCCATGTTGGTAATAACACTTGCCTCGGTTCTGACCTTGGGATTTGCAATATCTGGCTGCTCCTCAAGTTCTACTCCAAGCGATGCAGAAGGACTGCCAAGCTACCGATTGCAGATTAATTTACTTGGCGAGAAGAATGAATTCTTTGTTGATAACCAGGGGAGGCTGAAGTCAAGGGTAGAAATATCATCTACTGACGGCAAAATTAGTCTGTCCTTAGATAAGGGAACTACTATTCTGGACAAGGATACGGAGCCTCTCCCTGCCATCCATGTGGCAATGGATCCCGACTCACCCCCCACTCCAGAAAACGCCTACATCATTGGCTCAGTCTACAATCTAGAACCCCAAGGCGCTACGTTCGATCCGCAGCTCTCGCTCACCTTGAGCTATAAGCTTGAGAAACTACCCGAAGGGCTAAGCGAAAATGATCTTCACATCGCCTATCATGATGGTGCCGAGTGGTATAAGCTTCTGTATAAGAGAGTTGATACCAAACTCCATTCAATAACCACTCAACTCTATCATTTGAAATTCACCAGTTTTGCCATTCTAGGACAAAAGGAGCTGGCTCCATCCAGTCCTACTCAAGGAACAAAGATAGGCAATCTAGTACCCGATTTTCAGCTTCAGGATCTTGAAGGAAAACCGGTTTCCCTCAGCAACCTCCGAGGTAAACCGATAATGCTCAACTTCTGGGCAACTTCATGTTACCCTTGTGTCTTTGAAATGCCCTATTTCCAAGAGGTGTACGAAGAATGGTCTGCAAAGGGGCTGGTACTGTTGGCTGTTAACATAGATGGAACCTCCTCGCAAGTAACAGAGTTCTCAGACAGTCTTCACCTTTCCTTTCCAATGCTACTTGGTGCCAAAACTAACGTACCAGGGAAGTATAATATCCGATACATTCCCTCTACCTTCTTCATCGATAAAGATGGCATCCTTCAATCCGTGAAAGTCGGTCCTTTCACAAGCAAAGAAACAATAGAAGATGAACTTAATAAAATTATGCCGTAGCCAATTCTGTCCCAGCTACCTCCCTTAAAGTGTCTTCACAAGCGAAGCTAGCATCTTTAAGACTGTTATCCAAGATAGTTATGGAAAATATATCGCTCGTAGTTGCTCCCGGTGCTCGAAATTCTGAAACAGCGTGGCATGGCGCTTACCTGCTGGCTATTTGCCCTCTGGGATTGGGAACCCCGTTCTTAGTAATAGGAGCCGCCTTCGATTCTGCTGCTCCCTTGCCAAAACGCATCCGTAGTTATTCCACGGCAATCTATATTGTTAGCGGAGTATTGCTTATAGCTGTTGGCATACTCATCCTGACCAATAAGCTGGTTTGGTTTTAACCCTAGCTTAGAGGTAGAATTAGATTTGAGGCCCATTATGAATAAACTGCTAAAAGTCATGTTGGTAATAACATCTGCCTCGCTTCTGGCCTTGGGATTTGCAACAGCTGGCTGCTCCTCAAGTTCTACTCCAAACCCCGGAGGAAATTCGCCCACCCATCAGTTGGAGATTAATTTACTTGGCGAGAAGAATGAATTCCCTGTTGACAGCCAGGGAAGGCTAGAGTCACAGGTAGAAGTATCACCTGCTGACGACAAAATTAGTCTGTCCTTGCATAAGGGAACCACCATTCTGGACAAGGATACGGAGCCCATATCTGCCATCTATGTGGCAATAGATCCCAACTCACCCCCCCTTTCAGAAAACGCTTACATCATTAGCTCAGTCTACAATCTAGAACCCCAAGGCGCTACGTTCGATCCGCATCTTTCGCTCACCTTGAGCTATGAACCTGAGAAACTACCTGAAGGGCTAAGAGAAAAGGAGCTTTATATCGCCTGTCATGATGGTGCTAAGTGGTACACGCTACTCTATGAAAGAGTCGACACCGAACTCCATTCAGTAACTACTCAGCTCCATAATTTCAATTTCACCAGTTTTGCTATTCTAGGAGCAAAGGAACTTGCTCAATCCACTCCGTCCACTCCTGCCCAAGGCATCGAAGTAGGAAATCTGGCGCCTGATTTTCAACTTCTTAACCTCGAGGAAGAACCAGTGTCCCTCAGTGACTTTCAAAATAAACCAGTAATACTCAATTTCTGGAAAACCTCGTGCCCACCTTGCATCTCTGAAACGCCTTATATACAACAGGTGTACGAAGAATGGTCGGCCAAGGGATTAGTGCTGTTGACTATTAATGTAGGTGGAATCTCTTCTCAAGTAAGGGAGTTCTTACAGAGCCACAACCTTTCCTTCCCAGTGCTACTCGATACCGATAGGACTGTATTCCAAGAATATAATGTCCCAGGCACTCCTGCTACTTTCTTCATCGATAGAGACGGCACCATTCAATTCGTGAAAGTCGGTGCTTACCCAAGTAAAGAAGCACTAGAAGATGACCTTAATAAAATTATGCCGTAGCCAATTCAGTCCCAGTTACCTCCCTTCAACTATCTTCAGGAGCGAAGGTAACAATATGGTTCTGCATTTTACCTGGGTATAAAAAAATGGGCTTAAAACCACAAGTCCTTGAGGTATTAGAAAGATTAGGCATTAGCAGAGGCCAAATTGTGTTGGATTTTGGCTGTGGCTCTGGCACATACACCATTCCGACTGCCAAAATAGTTAGTGAGCAAGGGAAAGTATACGCCTTGGACAAAGATAAGAAGGCTTTAGATGAGCTTATGCAAAAAGCTGAATTAGCGGGGCTAAAGAATATAGAAAGAATGGACACCTCAGGAGAGCTAAGAATCGATTTACCCGATGAGTCTGTTGACGTAGTTCTCCTCCTCGATATCTTTCACTCCTACTATTTCCCGCAAGCAGATGATAGGAGAAGGTTACTAAACGAAATTTACAGAATCATGAAACCCTCTGCCTTCATTTCAGTTTGGCCAAAACACATGGAATCGGAGGCTAAAGATGAAATAAAAAATGCAAACTTTTATCTGGAAAAGGAGCATACCGAGATGCTCATTCATGATAGTAAGGGTAGCGAAAGGGGTCAAATACTGAACTTCAGAAAAACGTGATGAAATAGAAAGGAAATAAGTGCAGAGTAAAGAGAAAAATAATCTGGTTTTTGTGAGATTATTCCCCAACGAAGATATTCACCGGGAACTAAAAAGAGTGTGTAAGAAACACCAGGTTGAAACGGCTGTAATCTTATCTGGCTTGGGCCAGTTAAAACAATTCCAGCTGGGCTATTACAAAGAAAAGGGAAACTATGCACCGCAAGAATTCCAGGAACCCCACGAGCTGCTTTCCCTGACCGGTAACATCTCTAACCAGGAAGGAGAATATAATTTCCATTTGCATGCAGTCCTCGGGGATGAAAGAAAGAACGTTGTTGGAGGCCACTTGATGAGCGGCCAGGTCGAGCTAACGAACGAAATTGTTTTGCTCAAAACAGACCTGAAAGTCAAAAGAATACTAGAGGAGAGCAGCGGCCTGGAAGGGATGTTTTTGGAACAATGGTAAATATTTAGGGTATAATAATGAATTCATGCTCGAAACTGTATGCTTTGACTTAGGGGATACTTTGATCGCTGAAGAGACTGTTATTCACAACAATTCAGGGCAAGCTATTACTGCCAAGACTGTCGATTATGCATTCGAGGTCTTAGAAGCCATCAAAAAAGGTGGCTACAAGATTGCTATGATAGCCAACGGTGACAGCGTTGGTGCAAGGAATATTATAGCCTCTTGTGGCTTAAAGGATTATTTTGACGCCACAGTAATCTCTGAGGAACTTGGTATCGAGAAGCCAGCCAAAAAGATATTTGAAACTGCATTAGAGAACCTCAGGAGCAAGGCCGAAAACGCAATCATGGTTGGCAATAGAATCGACGCAGATATTGTTGGAGCAAACAGAGCCGGCATAAGAAGCGTGTGGTTCAAGTGGAATGACCGCTACCAAGAAACAATAAAAGATGCAGAGGAGAGACCTGACTTTGTAATAAAGAGCCTCCCCGAATTGCTCGGCATTTTGGGCTTGAGCTAACATTTGGGACGCTCTAATGGTTATCAGGCAACAATAAAGCTAAAGGAGACAGTATGAGTAAAGTAATAGAAATCACAGATCAAAATTTTGAGGAGGAGGTTCTAAAATCAGACATCCCCACAGAGGTGGATTTCTGGGCACCTTGGTGTGGTCCATGCCGTATGGTTTCCCCCATATATGACAAACTATCAGCAGAATATGATGGCAGATTTAAGTTCTGCAAAATCAATGTGGATGAAAACCAACAGACAGCAGCGAAATACCAGATTATGAGCATACCCATGCAGATGTATTTCGCTAATGGCCAGAAGGTTGACGAAATCCTCGGCGCAGTTCCTGAGCATATAATTCGGACAATGGTTGAGGGCATTCTCAAAGATTTGTCAACTGAGGAAAAGGGGCAGACTTAAGATGCTTTTGACTTCCCTGAACCGAGCATAATAAACAAGATGGCGAGAAATTCGGGAAATGGGTGGAGAAAACTGAGAACGTAGAAGGCGATCCAACTTATGCTAGCTTATTACAGGCAGCGCAAGAGGTGGGAAAGGCAAATGACAGGTTATCCCAGCTATTGATCGAATTACAGCAGGAGAAGTAGACATGAGCATAAGTGCGCTCGGTCCCGAGGATAAGGATTTAAGCTACTACGCCTAGTGCCATAATGATGAAAGAGTCAAAGGCATCAAAAATGGCAATAATCAAGCCTTTTGAGTGGCACTATATACAGGATACCAAAATTGGTTTGAAAAGGATAGATTTGCCTATCAGTGGGAATTAGCTGCAATAGAGCAACTTATACCAAATCATAAAAGCGAAATCGAACCAGCTATGGTAAAAGGGAAATTTGTCACCCCGCTGGGTCTCGAAATCTCCATCACCCCCACCCAAAATGAGTGAGACAACAAAGACGCTGGCCTTGGGATTTATGGCGCATCGGCAGAAGCCCTCCCGTTAAGGCATGGCTCTTTCAATTTTGCCATAGTAGTAACCATAATCTGCTTTTGAGGATGATGAGGAAGCCTGATTGGAAGAGACATGCAGGATAATAAAGCCTTATGTAAATCAGAACAGCAACCTGAATAGGTTAGAAAGAGCCTTAAGTGCTTTCTTAAGCCCTCGTAAACCTGCTGCTTTCCTGTCTAAAATTTTAATTCAGGCCTGCAAAGTAGAAAAGGTTTCCTATGGTGGCATAGAACAAATAGCTAAGGATAACACTGAAGATGTTTTGCTCCAATACCTCGAATGGAGGTTACTACCTCCAGCAAGGTCAGCTAGAGGCACTCTGGAATGGGAGGATGCACTGTTATTACCTAAGTCGGGAGAAATGTATAAGGTGCCTAACGTAGTTGAATATTTAGTGGAAGAAGCTATTCAAGCTGGCCGATGGAATGTGGAAAACGCCATAGCTGAAATTTCCAAGCTTATGGGTGAGCCAGAATGGGAGAAAATGCCAGAACTGGTGGAGAAATTAGGGAAGGAAAGCAAAGACTGCAAGATTAACGCAATTC
>CAZQBR010000076.1:0-7338 GCA_964591975.1 uncultured Dehalococcoidales bacterium | reverse complement strand
ACGCAACTAAAGATGCTGGCGCCGTAGCTGGGCTTAATGTTTTGCGCATTATTAATGAGCCTACAGCTTCATCACTGGCCTATGGAATGGACAAGAAAAAGGATGAAACTATTGCTGTCTATGACCTTGGTGGTGGGACCTTCGATATTTCTATCCTTGATATAGGTGGAGGTACCTTCCAGGTTAAGTCAACTAATGGCGATACCCACCTTGGCGGTGATGATATCGACCAAAGGGTTATGGATTGGATATGCGATGAATTCAAGAAAGAACAAGGTATCGATTTAAGGCAAGACAAGATGGCCTTGCAGCGATTGAAGGATGCTGCTGAAAAGGCAAAGAGAGAGTTATCTACGGTAGCTCAAACAGAAATAAGCCTTCCCTTCATTACTGCTGATGCTACTGGCCCGAAACACCTCAGCATGATACTAACTCGAGCCAAGCTAGAGCAGCTATCAAGCGACTTAATAGAAAGGAGCCTTGGCCCTTGCCGTCAAGCTTTGAGCGATGCTGGTCTGCAAGCAACTCAAATCAACGATGTAGTTTTAGTTGGTGGTCAGACAAGGATGCCAAAAGTTCAGGATACTTTAAGACAATTCTTCGGTAGAGAGCTTGTCAAGGGGGTCAACCCTGATGAAGCAGTAGCCTTGGGTGCTGCGATTCAAGCAGGGGTACTTAAAGGTGAGGTAGGGGAGGTTCTCCTCCTTGATGTTACTCCACTCACTTTGGGTATAGAGACTCTGGGGGCGGTGGCTACGCCTCTTATTCCTCGCAATACAACTATTCCTACTTCTAAGAGCCAGATATTCAGTACTGCAGGTGATAATCAGCCGAGCGTAGAGATACTCGTTCTTCAGGGGGAGCGCCCTATGGCAGCAGACAACCGAACTTTGGGGAGGTTTATGCTTGATGGTATTTTGCCAGCGCAGCGAGGTGTACCACAAATTGAAGTGACTTTTGACATCGATGCCAATGGCATCCTTAATGTCAGTGCTCGTGACAAAGGCACGGGAAAGGAGCAGAAAATTACCATTACAGCTTCCAGCGGACTTAGCAAAGAAGAGGTGGAGAAGATGCAAAAGGAAGCTGAGAGCTACGCTGCGGAGGATGCCAATCGCAAAGAGGAGGTAGAGGTGCGTAATTCTGCCGATAGCCTGGCTTACACTGCGGAGAAGACACTTCGTGATTATGGAGATAAGATACCCGCTGAGGTGAGACAAGAAATAGAAAGCAAGATAGCTGCAGTGAAATCAGCCCTTCAAGGAAAAGACGTAAATTCCATTCGGACCTCTACGCAAGACCTATCCCAGGCTATGCAAAAAATTGGAGCGTCGGTTTACCAACAGCCAGGACAGCAGCCTCCACCTGATGGAGAACCTCCTGGTGGCAAGCCTGACGAAGGGGGAGAGGGAACAGTGGAAGGAGAATTCCGAGAAGTATAGACAATGAGATACCAGGTATTAATATCTAAATACTGAACCTTAGGGATTTGGATTTTGAATTTGTTTAGAATTTAGATATTCAGGTTCAGTATTCCATTAGGAGAAGCTCAATGCCAAAATTTGATCTGAAACAATTTGCTCAGACGCTTGGTAGAATCAGGGAAAAGGCGATAGCGGAAGGAAGATTGATAAACAACCCTTCCACAGAACAGTTGAGGTTGATTGTGGAAAATGAGCCTGGGGTTAGGAAAACGATATATGGAAATTTTGCTGTTGAGAGTGAGCCTTCTTCTAGAGCAGCGATGTTCACTGAAAACAGTATTGACCATCACTTCGGCGGGAAAGAGCAGAGGCTGTTGGTCCAATGCGAAGAAGTTTTGGCTAAGGAAAGATTAATTTCCATTGATAGAATTGTGGGACAAGAAAATAGTGGAACGACAGTCAGATTAATTATTCCTGAAGGATTTGCCCATGTTGCCTGTGCAGGAAACCTCTACTTGCCGGTAAAAGAGGAAGTTAAGCAACCAACATACGAAATTCTAATGTTCGCTGATGACGCCTTCGAGACTAATAAATCTAAACCACTTCCTCAAAAAGATATCACCATAAGATTGGCTATGTTGGATGATAGTCGGGTGATTAAAATAATTAGGAATAGCAACTACATAGGCGAGTATAAAAAGGGGGTTTTCGCTGCAGAAGATTGGGTTGCTAAAACTAAAAGAGGCGGAATTTTCCTGCATGCCGGCTGTAGGGAGGATTATCTCCAATCAGCACACGGAGATTACAGAACTACCAACTCACTGATTCTCGCTTTAACTGCAAATGGGAAAACAACTATAAGCTCTAAAATTCTGGCGAGAAAAGGAAAGGAGAAATCCTGGCTTATTCAAGACGATGGTGGAACTCTTATGCCAGATGGCTCATTTCATGGTTTTGAAGCTGGAGGAGTATTTGTAAAAACTGAGGCTGTAAATCCGGGAAGCCAAGTCGAGATATTTTACGGCTTATTGAAGCCAGAAACCCTATGTGAGAATGTTTATGTAACTGAAGATGGAGACTTCGACTTTTATAATTTTGAAAAGACATCTAATGGAAGAGCAATCATGCATAGAAGAGATTTCTTGCACGCCAGCCCTTATATTGATGTTGATAGGATTGATACCTTGATTCTTATCACCAGAGGACCATTGATACCCGCGATATCACGATTAACCCGGGAGCAGGCAGTGGCACTCATGGTTTTAGGGCAATCAATGGAATCCTCGGCAGGTGACCCAACCCAGGCAGGAAAGATTAAGAGTGAGTTCTTTTACGATCCCTTTGTAGCCGGTAATAGGGCAGAGCATGCGAACATGTTTTATGAGATATTAAGGGGCCTTCCTCATATGGACTACTATCTGATTAATACCGGGGGGGTGGGTGAAGGAGAAAGGTACAAAGATATAAGATTGGAATATACTTTGGCCATATTAGATTCCTTACTAAGAGAAGGCCTCGAAGATTGGATAGATTCACCTACAGGCTTTAAGGTCCCAAAGGCAATAAGGAATGTAGATGATATTTACTTGCATCCTGAGAAACTTTATTCTAAAATTGAATTCGAGGAAGTGCAAAAAGAGCTTAATAATGTCAGGCATGGAGCTATAAAAAAGCTTGACAGTGCTTTACATCCTGATATAAGAAACGTTTTTTAGCGAGCTATTTTCTGGGCTTCCTGAAAAGCAAACTAAATTCCTTTTTAGTGACGAAATTGTTTTATTTGGCTAGTAGAGCCTTTAATTGTTATCCTGAGCGCTAGCAAAGGGTCTCTAGATGCTGTCCTGAGCCGAATTCCTGAACGGAGTGAAGGAACTAGTGAGGGATTTTTCAGAGATTCTTCAGCCTGTGGCCTCAGAATAACAACTTATTGAAGGGGGAGAAAATGGCTGACTTTAGTAAACTCTATCGAAAGTTGAAGAAAGAGAGAATACAACTGTTAGAACGATTGGACCAGTTAAGAGTCTCTGGGCAACCATTGGCGGAGAGAAGAGAAGGTAGTCCCTTTGGCAAAAGGGAGGAAGAGGCTAACGGAGCCTTTGAGCTAGAGAAAAGGGTAGCCTTGGAAAAGGGATTAAGGGAGGCTCTTGGTGAAATAGAGCGTGCTCTGCAAAAATATGAAACGGGTACTTATGGAGTATGTGACTCCTGTGGACAACCCATAGAGCAGGCTCGTCTTGAAGCTCTACCTCAGGCGAACTTATGCCTAAGCTGTAAGGCACGTCAGAAAAGGGATGCACAAGGGGCGAGATAGTAGGTCCCTAGGTAAACTTGGCTCCACAAAATCGCCGATTTTATGGGTAAAGATAAACCAAAGGTCTTTCTGGGTAGGGACAGAAGGAAAATAGGATTATCTCTTGTGCTCGTTGCTTTAGTGATTGTCCTGGATCAATTGAGCAAATTGTGGATTAGGGGTAATTTGATACCGGGTGAGTCACTCACAATAGCTGGTCGTTTAAGCTTGACTTATCTACGGAATACTGGCTCTGTTTTTGGATTGTTTGCTAACCAATCCTTTTTCCCCATCATCATTATTCTGGCTAGCCTAGGAGTTATCCTGCTGTTTTTCCGTTATCTATCCCGAGCTACTGGCGTGGGTGTTATGTCTGCCAGTTTGATTCTTGGTGGCGCTGTGGGGAATTTAATAGACCGTCTCCACCTCGGTTACGTCACCGACTTCATTGACTTCCGCCTCTGGGGTAACTTCCACTGGCCACTTTTTAACTTTGCTGATGCAGCTATAGTGATAGGCATCTTCACCTTTATTTATGCCTTGTATCTCTCAGGATTATTTAGAACAGTGTATGAACACGACCGCAAGAGCAAAAACTAAAACCCTCCAGTTTGATAGTCCCACCCCAGGCATTCGTCTTGACAAATATGTAACCCAAGCTCTTCCTGAGTTTTCTCGGAGTTACGTAAAAGGACTAATTGAGCAGGGCTATATCTTAGTCAATGGGCAAAAAACAAAGGCAAGCCAAAAGTTAAATAAAACCGACAGTATAACAATTGAGCTTCCCCCTTCACCTACATGCCTTTTAGCTGAGCCAATCTCCCTAGCCATAATTTATGAAGATAACGATATATTGGTCATAGACAAACCTGCAGGATTGACTGTTCATCCTGCCCCAGGACATCCCAGCCATACTTTGGTCAACGCTATCTTAGCGTACTGTCCTGGCTTGGTTATGAGTAATGACTTAATACGCCCAGGCATAGTCCATAGATTGGATAAGGACACGTCGGGGCTCATAGTTATCGCCAAAAACGATCCTGTGAGAAAATATTTAGCCGACCAGTTCAGAAGCCGTGCAGTGACAAAGGGCTACCTCGCCTTGGTTAGGGGGAGACTGTCCCCGGAACAGGGGATGATTGAAGCACCCATTGGCCGAGATCCTCATAATAGGCAGAGAATGGCAGTGATAGCTATGGGGAAAGAAGCTAGCACTCAATATCAAGTGAGAAAATACTTAGGTAACTACACTTTAATTAAAGCCATTCCTCTAACTGGGCGCACGCATCAGATAAGAGTGCACTTTGCAGCTATCGGTTTTCCTGTAGTTGGTGACCCTGTCTATGGAGGAAAATATAGAGACGAGGCTTTGGCTTCGCGCCTCAAGAGGCAGTTTATTCATGCCTACATCCTTGGCTTTTGCTTGCCATCTAGCAAGAAATACCGAGAATTTACTTGCCCTTTACCGATGGACTTGAAGCAAGCTTTGGAATCTTTGTCTCAGGAAGCTTAAAAGGCTTGTTTGCAGGTGTAAATATATGATATGTTTCTAATACGAAACGGAAACAATAAGGAGGCTGATAGCTTGAAGTCTTTTGGAGAAATTAGTCGAGAACAGCTAAAAAGAGAAAATAGTTTGTTATCCCGCTTAATGGGCGAAGCTAAGGTAGAAGATTTAACCCGCTTTGAATCTGACTTAGCGCAACAGCAAAGCCAAGTTTTGTTTGAGATAAGCACCGAGATAGAAGATACTGAGACTGCCCTGAAGCAAGCTGAGCAGCTCACGCAGAGGCTTAAGAAGCACTTAGAACAGTTGAAAAGTTTGCAGCGAGTTTTATCTAAGCAGCACTAAGCTTAACCTCCTAGCGACATTGTAAGAGCTAAATATGCCATAATGCACAATCATGGAATTTGCGGTAGAGACAAAAGTCAGAGTTCGTTTCGCACCTAGCCCCACGGGCTACCCACATTTAGGCAATATTAGAACTGCTCTATTCAATTGGCTTTTCGCCCGCCATCATGGTGGCAAGTTCATCTTGCGTATCGAGGATACTGACGTTACTCGTAAAGTAGAGGGAGCAGTGGAAGTTATACTAGATAGTCTAAAATGGCTGGGGCTAAACTGGGATGAAGGTCCTTATTTTCAATCACAGCGATTACCTATGTATCACGAAGTTGCCAACAGATTGCTTAAAGAAAACCATGCTTATCTATGCTACTGCTCCCCGGAGAGATTAGAGGCAATGCGCCAGGAACAAATGAAGCGACACCAGCCACCAAAATATGATGGGCGTTGCAGGAATTTGACACAGCAGGAGAGATCTGAACTAGAGGCAAGTGGTGTGACTCCTGTAGTTCGCTTCAAAACACCAACCATGGGGGAAACGACTTTCCGTGACCTAATTCGCGGTGCTGTGACTTTTAAGAACGATACCTTGGATGACTTCATCTTGCTTAAGTCCGACGGCTATCCAACATATCATCTAGCCAACGTGATAGATGACCATTCAATGGATATTTCTCATGTCCTCAGGGCTGATGAATGGCTTTCCAGCACTCCTCGGCATATGTTGCTTTATCAAGCTCTAAACTGGCAACCCCCGCAATTTGCCCATCTGCCCATGATATTGGGATCTGATAGAGCTAAGCTTTCCAAGAGACACGGAGCTACCAATACTGCAGACTATCAACTACAAGGTTACCTCCCAACAGCAATGATGAATTTCCTGGCATTGCTAGGCTGGTCACTTGATGACCGAACTGAGCTGCTGTCTCAAGAGGAGTTGATAAAGCACTTTTCCTTAGAAAGGGTAGGTAAAACTGCGGCTATCTTTAATAAAGATAAGCTGGAATGGATGAACGGGGTTTATCTGCGAAAATTAGGCCCAGAGGAATTTGCCGAGCTTGCCACTCCATTCCTATCCAGGGATTTGCCACAATCAGCAAAACGGCCATTGGATAAAGATTACATCCGCCAGGTCATGCCTCTAATTCAAGAACGAGCCAAATTCCTCGCTGAAGTTCCCCAACTTGCCGACTTCTTCTTTCTCGATGAGCTACAATACGACGCTAGCTTGCTTCTAAGTGGCGGATTAGACCCCACCCAGGCCATTAACTCCATCGAAGCTACTGTGCAAAAACTGGAGGTAGTACAAGACTGGAATGCTAGCTCGCTTGAAAGCATCCTCCGCCCGCTGACCACTGAGTTAAACTTATCCACAAGAAAATTCTTTGGATTACTGAGGGTAGCTACCACAGGGCGCACTGCAGCACCACCCCTATTTCAAACCATGGCGGTATTGGGAAAAGGGAAATGCCTAAAGTGGCTCGGGAGGGCTCTGCAGCGACTCTCCCTAATTAAATCCTGAAAGCAAAACTCCTGTAATTGACTATTTCATTTTGCTTCACATTCAAAAATTCGCAACATGCCTTGGGCATAGGCTAGAATACTACAGTTAGCAGTCAGTATTCAGAAGCCAGCATTCAATATCAAGCTGATAGCTAAAATTGAGTTTATTAATTAAAAAAAGACATTGTTCAAAATCGTTTCCGATTTTCATCTTACCGGAGACCAGCCACAGGCAGTAGACAAGTTGGTTGAGGGGCTGAAGAAGGGCTACCAGC
>CAZQBR010000075.1:0-7389 GCA_964591975.1 uncultured Dehalococcoidales bacterium | reverse complement strand
GAACCATTAGACCATTCCTTGAAACGGAAGTTAGAGAATGGATTAATGCCGGATACGACATTATGCCGGTAAGGGATAGAGAGGAGCTTGGCATCACGATGCCGTGGCCGCCACAAGAACTGGACAGGCTCTATCGGAATAGGGATGAAAGGCTACTGGGCTTATATGATAGAGTGTCGAGGCTGGCAGAGATTCACGATATTTTTATCACAAACCACGGAAACGTATATCACCCGGAGTTTATAAAATCGCTGAAAGATAAGAAAATCTACACTGTAATTTGCTCTGGAGATGACCCGGAAGGCTCGGATTACTGCTCCAGGCCTTATGTCCATGCCTTTGACCACAGTTTCGCCTGGGCAGTCAATTTCGATAAAGATACTAAGATGACGGAGAAATTTTTGCAATGGGGAGCCAGAAGAGCAGATTGGTGGCCGTATGGCGTCTGGACAGACGGCTATAAACCCGCACTAACCGAAGAAGATATTTATAATCAGAAGAGAGACATTGATTTAGTATATGTGGGTTATCCTTCGACTAAACTGGCTCGGATAGTGGAGCTTAAGAAAGCTTTTCCACAAATGGTGATATATGGGCATGGTTGGAGTCTGAAGAGCTGCCTGGGAAGTCCGGTTGCCCACCGTATGAAATATGGCAGCTGGAGCAGGAAAGCACTCTCGGCTTCAGTTAAGGCGCTTCTCACGGGCCTGTGGAGAGTTAAGGAGATGCCCGTGGCTGAGTTAGTGCCTCTTTATCAAAGATGTAAGATTGGCGTTAATATGCATCTGTCTTTCGGACCAAGCAATTTAAGAACATACCAGCTCCCGGCAAATGGGGTGATGCAGCTATGCGATTGCCCGGAAGGGTTAGGGCAGGTATTCAAAGTTGGCAAAGAGGTGCTAGTCTATCATTCGATTGAGGAAGCAATCGAACTGATTAAGTATTATCTAGAGCACGACGATGAGAGGAAGGAAATAGCTGCCGCTGGGTTCAGGCGAACTATGCAAGATTATAACAGGCTGACTACCTTCTCTAAAGCTATACAGAATGTCAAAAAAGGTATGCTCCAGGATGGCATTAAGTCTTTTAAAGACGGTAGCCCAATAAAGGTATAATGAAAGCTAGCAGAGACAACAGGAAAGCTTTATTTGCTATAACCAGCACCGCTCAAGCGGAGATGTTTAAGTCTATCGCTGAGCAGCTATCTGGTTGGGATATTCTGGCTATCAACGAAAATAAGTGGTACAAGAGCAAAGAGGTGGAAAGGACGTTAGAAAGCTTGGAATTTCCCTATAAAACTATCAGAAGCTGTACCGCAGGAGCTATAAAAGGAATTCTTAAGGAAGAGCGACCTGATGTAATTATATTCGGGCATGACGGGAACGCCATAGACAGGTTATTTATCAGGTGCGCCAATTCTGAGGCTATTCCCACACTACTGGTCCAGGATGGGATTATGGCCGCAAGCCGAGAAAAAACTAATAAGGGCGGTAATGTTAGCCTTGGGCTAAAGTATTTAACTAGCCTTCCCCACAGAATTCTGAGATTCATAAGAAATAAGGATTATTCCTGGCGCAGCAAGATTGCGTTTACTCTACTTGAATGGAAATATGGCACAAGGTGGAATCTGGAGGTTTATGGGCATGGGGAGTGTTCCAAAATGGCCGTGCTTGGCGATGCTGTAAAGGGCATGTTGCTCTCCGAGGGGATTAAACCTGAACGAATAGTGGTAACAGGCAATCCCAAATTCGATAAGCTTTTCTACTCCAGAGATGGCAATTCCAAGCAAAAAGTTTGTGAAAAATGGGATATCCCCACAGATAAGGAAATCGTTCTCCTTCTAACCGGACAGTTCGTTGAGGGTGGGCTGTGGAGTTCGGAGCAGAGAAGAGAATTTATCCTGGCAATAGCTACTGCTGCAGCAGCATTGCCACATGCTCGATTGATAATCAAGCTCCATGCTCCCCAGGAGAGCGAGCAGGATTATGATGAAATTATAAAGGGTTTACCTCACCCTCCGATTGTGTGCAAATATGCCCCGCTGCATGAGCTTCTCAACGCCTGTAGCCTGGCAATGACAGTCTCATCTACAGCAGCACTGGAGGCGATGGCGCTGGGAAGACCAGTGATACTGGTGAACCTGTTTAATGATGCCGGAGCACTATTTTATAAGGGAAGCGGTGCCCTGTTTGCTGAAAAAGAGAAAGATATACTGCCTGCGATTAACAAGGCATTATATGACTCCCAGACAAGAAATGAGATGGCTAAATCCATGGAGAATTTCGTTTACCAGCAAGCTCACTTGCAAGATGGGCAAGCTTCTAAGAGAATCGCTGACTTGATTATCCAGATGATTGAGGAATCGAGGAAGGCAAGAGTTGAAACCTGAAATAGTCGCCATCATCCCTGTCTGTAGTGCTCCAAAGGCATTCCAAGAAGGGATATCGGATTCTTAGAGACAAACTTTTGGCAAATTTAGGAGGACTAAGACATGACTTTATCGAATAAAGTGATTCTTCTCACAGGCGGTACTGGCTCCTTCGGGCAAAAATTCACCGAGATAGCTTTAAGCCAGTATGACCCGAAGGTAATACGGATATTCTCCCGTGGGGAACTGCTTCAGCAGGAAATGCGCCAGAAGTTCAATGACGACCGCAGAGTCCGTTTTTTTATCGGCGACATCAGGGACAGAGAGAGAGTCTATCGGGCTATGAATGGAGTTGATATTGTAGTCCATGCTGCGGCTTTGAAGCAGGTGCCAACTTGCGAATATAACCCGATAGAGGCGGTGAGGACAAATATCGATGGAACCCTTAACGTTATAGATGCTGCTATTGATAATGGTGTGGAAAAAGCAATAGCCATTAGCAGTGATAAGGCTGTTCACCCGGTTAATCTCTACGGGGCAACTAAACTGGTTATGGAAAGGCTTTTTATTCAAGCCAATTCTTACGCCGGAGGGCGAAAGACCAAGCTAAGTTGCTCACGTTATGGCAATGTTGTTGGCAGTCGAGGCAGTGTAGTTCCCCTCTTCCTTGAGCAGAGGGAAGGTGGCAAAATCACCCTCACAGATGAGCGAATGACAAGATTCTGGATTACCCTGGAGCAGGGCGTTCGCTTTGTTATTGACCGCATTGGCATGATGCATGGTGGCGAAGTCTTCATTCCCAAGACTCCGAGCATGAAAGTCACCGATTTGGCTGAAGTGATTGCCCCTGGAGCTGAGCGAGAGGTCATCGGCATACGCCCTGGAGAGAAAGTCAATGAAATCCTTTTAACTGAGGAAGAGGCTCGACACGCCAAGGAGTTTGCTGATTACTTTGTCATCGAACCTGAGTTCCTGTTCTGGAAAAGGGAAAACCTTAAGGGTGGCAAGCCTCTTCCCCTCGATTTCAGATATACCAGCGATAACAATAGCTGGTGGTTAACCAAAGATGAACTGGAGAGAATACTGGAGGAGCTTTAAGTGGAGCGATTAGCAATCAAGGGTGGAATGCCCGTAAGAACTGAGCTTCTTCCTTATGGGCATCAGTGGATTGATGGCGAGGATATCGCTGCTGTCGTAGAGGTGCTTAAGGGCGATTGGATTACCCAGGGCCCCAAGGTGGAGGAGTTTGAAATGGCAGTTGCCGAATACTGTGACGCTAAATATGCAGTAGCAATGTCCAGCGGCACTGCTGCTTTGCACGCTGCCTGTGCCGTAGCGGGAATCTCGCAAGGCCATGAGGCTGTAACCACTCCCATTACTTTTGCTGCGACCGCTAATGCCATAGTATATTGTGGCGGCAAACCAGTGTTCGCTGACATAAGGGAAGACACCTTGAACATCAAACCAGGCGAAATCCGTAAGAAAATAACCCCACAAACCACAGCGATACTTCCGGTGGATTTTGCCGGACATCCTGTTGATTGGGATGAGATAAAAGTCATAGCAGAAGAAAGGAATTTGGTTATAATTGAGGATGCGTCCCATGCTTTGGGGGCTGAATATAAAGGGCACAAAATAGGTGGTCTAGCTGACATGACTGTTTTTAGTTTTCACCCGGTGAAGCATATCACTACCGGTGAAGGTGGCATGCTCTTAACCAATAACGAGGAATTTTACCATAAGCTCAAAGTCTTCAGACACCATGGCATAGTAAGAGACGGTCTGGAGAATGTTACCCCCAATGTCATTCTGAGGGAGTCCTTCGCACCTTGTCATTCCGAGGGAGCGAAGCGACCGAAGAATCTCGCTCAGGACGACAGGAAAGCGGCTGAGCAATCAGATGGCCTGGATGAAAAGGGGCCATGGTATTATGAAATATATAACCCGGGTTATAATTTTAGAATTACAGACTTCCAATGTGCTTTAGGACTCAGCCAACTTAAGAAATTAGACCGCCTTATCTGGAGAAGACGAGAAATAGCGGCAAGGTATAATGAGGCATTCGCCCAAATAAAGGAAGTCGTGATTCCTGTTGAGGAGGATTTTGCCAAAGCAGCATATCATATCTATGTCATTCAGCTACGGACTGAGTTGTTGAAGGTGGGAAGAAGGGAAGTATTTGAAGCTTTAAGAGCCGAAAATATAGGAGTGAATGTTCATTATATGCCTCTTCACCTTCACCCCTTTTATCAAAACAGGTTTGGCTATAGAAGGGGAGACTACCCCAATGCAGAAAACTATTACGATAGAGCTATCACTCTGCCCATTTTCCCTAAAATGAGCGATGAAGACGTTGAAGATGTAATTGAAGCCGTTAAGAAGGTAGTCCTATGCTACGCCGTTTAAAAAATGCAGTGCAGCTCTTTGAGAACGCCTCAAGACAAACCTTAGTATCCACGCCACAGAAATCCAGGGGAAAGGCTTCTCGAGGCACCTGAAATTGAAACGAAAATTAACCAAGGAGGGGAAATTGTGAGAAGATGCACCAAATGCGTAATGCCAGAAACATGGGAGGGCATTACGTTTGATGAACAAGGTGTTTGTAGTATTTGCAGGCAAAATGAGATAAAGAATACCAGGGTCAACTGGCAGCAAAGAGGCAAAACATTAAGAGAAATTTGCGAGAAGTATAAGAATATTGCTGAGTACCAAGGCGATAAGTTTGACTGCCTCGTCCCATTTAGCGGAGGGAAGGATAGCGCCTATACCCTCTGGGTTTTAAAAAAGACGCATGGTATGAGCCCTTTAGCTTACACTTACAATAACGGGGCTTTCACCCCGGAGGGCTGGGATAACTTGATCAATATACCAAAGAAGCTTGACTGTGCCCACCTTATTTTCTCACCGAGTCATAGTCTGGTTAAAAAGCTTTGCATTGAGGCAACAAGGTTGCTCGGAGATTTTTGCTGGCATTGTAATACTGGCATAGTAGCATCATCCCTCAGAATGGCGATACAGTGGAAAATCCCCCTTATAGTTTGGGGAGAGCCCTCTGTAGAATATATTACTAGCGGACAGTACACATACAAAGACATGCAAAAACTGAATGAAGAGAGTTTCAAAACAATGTGCCAGGGGGGACTACCCACAGGCGAGTTTGTCGGGAAGCAGGGGATAACGCAAAGGGACATGGATATATATACCTTCCCCTCAGTTACAGAAATTGGAGGAGCGAAAATCTTCTCTATTTATTTGGGTAATTACGAGCCTTGGGACCCACGAAAGCAGGTGGAGCTAATAAAAAGGGAGCTCGGGTGGAAGGAGAGGGATGTCGAAGGCTCTTATCTGCGTTATGATAAGACAGACTGTGAGTACATCGGTGTAAGGGACTACCAGAAATACTTGAAAAGAGGATTGGGCAGGAGTTGTAGCTTGTCAAGCATCGACGTCAGAAACGGTAGGATGTCCCGAGAGGAAGCGCTAAAAATCATTGCAGAGTACGACGGGAAAAGACCACACAGCCTGGATAAATGGTTAGAGGAAATGGGCATGACGGAAGATGAGTTCCTTAGGGAGACCAGAAAGCATGCAGTTCTCACAATTTGAATATATACTGCAGAAATAACGACTTTAGGAGTGAAAAGATGTACCACCCATTTATTGTCGGTGAGAAAATCTACCTCAGAGGTTTGGAAAGAACAGACTTAGAAGGAGAGTATTTTGACTGGCTCAATGACAGAGAAGTAACAAAGTTCCTCGATTCGGGGTTTTTCCCCAACACCATGGAGAAAATGGAGGAATACTACAGTAACATAGCATTAAGCCCCAACAATCTTATGCTTGCTATTATCGACAAGGAATCAGATAAGCATATCGGGAACATCAAGGCAGGTCCCATAAACTGGGTAACAGGGGTCGCATCACTGGGAATCATGATTGGGAATAAGGAGTTCTGGGGCAGAGGCTACGGGACCGAAGCCATAAGGCTGGTTCTGGATTACGCCTTTAAGAGTCTCAATCTACATAAAGTCACTGCGGGCATTGTTGCTAATCATCAAGCCTCAATAAGAGCCTTCCAAAAGGCTGGTTTCGAGATTGAGGGTAGAGCAAAAAGCCAGTTTTTCCTTGACGGAGAATATTGTGATTCACTTTACTTGGGCATAGTAAAGGAAGATTTCCTCAAGAAATCCGATATAGGGTAAACAAAAGATGCTCATATTAGTGGTAGGCTGCGGCTCTATCGGCAAAAGGCACATTCGTAATCTGAAGGCTTTAGATATCGGGGAGGCGATTGCTTGCGATGTAACGCCGGAGCGCCGCCGAGAAGTAGAGCAGGAGCACGGGATTAAGACCTTCAGCAGCTTGGACAAAGCTTTGGCCCAAAAGCCTGATGCAGCTTTAATCTGTACCCCGACAAGTTTACATATTTCCTCCGCCCTTGCTGCTGCCCAAAGTGGTTGCCACCTATTCATTGAAAAGCCCCTGTCGCATTCCTCAGACGGCATAGATGAACTGACTGAGACCATAGCCCAAAAAGCTCTGGTGACCCTGGTTGGCTGCAATATGCGGTTTCACCCCAGCATAGCACTGATGAAGGAGCTATTAGGAAGCCAGAACATCGGCAAGGTGCTCTGCGCCAGAATTCAAGCGGGACAATACCTGCCCGACTGGCACCTATGGGAGGACTACCGCCAAGGTTATAGTGCCAGGAAATCCCTCGGCGGCGGAGTCATCCTGGACGGTATCCACGAGATAGACTATATCACGTGGTTCTTGGGGGAAGTAAGCCAGATTTTCTGCTTCTCAGACAAGCTCAGTTCTTTAGAAACTGATACCGAGGATACGGTAGAGATTTTTCTCCGGTTCAAATCAGGGGCGATTGCTGAGATTCACTTGGACTACCTGCAGCGCTCTTACAGCCGGTCTTGCCAGCTAATTGGGGAAGAGGGAACAATACTCTGGGATTTTGGCGAGAAGCGAGTCAGGCTTTACTCCGCCAGGACCAAGGAGTGGCAGGCATT
>CAZQBR010000074.1:0-7493 GCA_964591975.1 uncultured Dehalococcoidales bacterium | reverse complement strand
GGACAGCCAGCATTTTATCTTGTCGCTCTGATATTGGAGTTAATGCTGAGACTGCGTACTGCCAGGTTGCCGCTGATGAACTGGGGATGCGACTGGAAGACGTTTTTTACAGGCAGCAGAATGATCCTGGGTTTTTCGCAATGACACCTGATTCCTCCACCAATATGTCTGTTAATGGCTTTGCTATCAGGAATGCCGCCAGAATCCTAAAGAGAAAGATTCTTGAAGCTGCCACGACACCCACGGCGATATCGCAGCGAGGTAGCTATGCGCCTGCTTTCCCAGGCATGAAACCTGAGGACCTGGACATTAAGGACAGTGTAATCTATGTCAAAGCAAACCCATCAAATAGGATGACACTAGCAGAATTCGTTGGGACTTCTGGGCCTGCGGGTCCTATGGCCGTCTATGAATTTGGGGAGGGAGCGGAGAGAACTGCTTTCTCGCCACCCCTCTTTGCGCATGGCTGGCAAGTCCAGATGGGTACCTACAAAGACCACCATCGCCCCCGTCCTCGTTTGTGCCGGCAGGCACATTTCATAGAGGTAGAGGTAGATACCGAAACTGGAGAAGTTGAAGTAAAGAAGGTGGTTACTGTCAACGATGTTGGCAAAGTGGTAAATTGGGAAGGCTGTGAAGGCCAGCAATATGGTGGTGCCTATATGGGTGTAGGCAGGGCTCTAAGTGAGGAGGTTGTCCACGACCCGATGACTGGAGTAATGCTTAACGGCAACCTTCTAAACTACAAATTTGCCACAATGCTTGACATTGAGTCGGTAGATACCGAGCTTGTGGAGACTGGAATGGGTTATGGCCCCTATGGGCTGCTTGGCATTGGTGAAGATATTGGCACTGTTACACCTGGGCTTCTTATCCCCGCTATCCACAATGCCACAGGCAAATGGGTCGACGAGTTGCCCGCCACCCCGGAGAGAGTCCTCAAAGCGCTGGGGAAGGTATGAGAGATAGAATAGGATTAAGAAATTGTTGCAATTTTCGTAAAATTCCTTGGATGGCCTATTGACCTCATTAAAAACAGGGTGTATTATTACTGATTGGGCTGTATAATGATAAACCTTGAACGGCCCATTGACCCCATTAAAAACAGGGTGTATTATTCTTAACCAGGGTGTATAATGATAAACTATGAACGCAGTATCATGAAGAAAAGCGAAATGAGAGCCCGAAAGGGGGGTGAGAGATAATGAGAGTGCGATATTAGTTAGCCAAATTAACCAAGTTAAAATCTTGGTTGGTAAAATAAAAAAGGAGGATTTAAATGAAGAAAGGAGGATTTAAATGAAGAATAAAGGGATACTAGGACTCTTAGTTGGTGCGCTTGTAATTTTAGGGTTGGTGATGGCCTGTGCCCCAGCAGCACCAACAGCACCAACAACACCAACAACACCAACAACACCAACAACACCAACAACACCAACAGAACCAACAACACCAACAGAACCGGCAGGACCGGTTAAAATGTTTACACTTGAAGATACCCCGGAGATAAAAAATAGGAACCCAATCCATGTCGCTACGATGGGGTGGCAAGCCCAGTGGACCGTGCCTCCGATGAAAAAGTGGGCGGAATATACTGGGATTCCAGTGACCTACGAAATACACACTAACGAGATGACATATGCCAAGCTAAACGTGGAGCTCGTATTAGGAACTGGAGCATACGATTTAGTTCCTGTGGAAGCCGCTTTTATGTGTGAGTGGGCTCCCTATCTTTGGCCCCTCTATGAACTAGCTGATGAGTTTGACCCTGGAGGAAGAGCCTCTATGGCTATTGACCTCGAGCAGCATTATTCAGCTATTCTACGTGAAGGGTCCGACAGAGACGGGACGATATATGGCTGTCCGTTGACCACATATCAGGATGCCATGTGGTTACGGCTGGATGCATTTGAAGACGCTACCGAGCAGGCAAACTTCAAGGCTAGATATGGCTATGATCTAAAACCACCCACCGAATGGGACGAGCTCTTTGACCAGGGTGAGTTTTTCACCAGGAAGAAGGGTGAGCTGTTCAAGGGTAAGCCCCTCCCCTGGGACCTTTACGGTTTGAATGTAGAGGGCAAGAGTGAGATAAATGATGACATCAGCGCCGAGATTTGGGGACGTGATGGGCACTGGTTTGACATAGTTAGGGATGCCGAAGGTAAGGCTATAGAGTATGTAGTAACCGAGGCGAATAGACAGGTACTCAGGGAGGCTCTCACCAGTGAGAAAATGCAATTGCAATGGGCTTCACCTATATGTGTAACTTCTTACTGGAATGACCTCGTCCCGTTGTGGAGAGAGGGAAGGGTCATTATTTGGCCTCACCAGTACATACATTTTACCGGGTGGGGTCGTGAAGTTGAGGGTGTTCTCCCCGGCGCCAAGATGGGGCTTGCCCGAGGGATTAACGATACCGGGCTTTATACCGGTCATTATCCCGCAGCTGTTTCTGTAGGCAGCAAAAATCCCGAAGGGTCCTATTGGCTGGTGAAGTATCTCAACAGCCTCGAAGCCCAAACGGCGATGTTCGAGGACAATAACGCAGTCACGAGAATGGATATTCTCCGTGATCCTAAATATCAAACCGCAGAATGGGCTGGGTTTCAAGGGCCATACGCAATAGCTCTTGATGACATATTTACCAACGTTCAGACGTGGGATGTGGTTAATGACTACATCTGGTTCAACTCTACTGCCGGGGGTAAGATGTATGAGATGACGATAGTTGAGACCCATGAGGCTATGACTGGCCGTAAGACGATAGAGCAGGCTGCGGATGATATACTCAGGCAGTTCATTGAGCTGGAGACAAAGTTTGGTGACATGCCAATGCGGTCCGAGATCGAACTATAAATAGATTAGGGGGTATCCCTGGAGATTAAATAACAATCTCCAGGGATACGCTCCTTCTTTCAGGCCAAGGAAGTGGCATCTATTGAAGACAAAGAAAGAGGTAATTTGAATGTCGGTTCATGTTGGTGATGAAGCAGAAATGGGGGTTGTGCAATTTCAGAAAAGAAGAACAGTCTGGGAAACTCTGACCAGCGAGAAGTACTTCAAATGGACTCTTCTAATTCCGCTTTTAGCGGTGCTGTCAGTATTTATGCTTTATCCCCTGTTTTTCTGCATAGATGAATCCTTATACGAATCGACCTTAACCGGGAAAACTGGTTTTGTCGGATGGGAAAACTATCGAGCCGTTTTACACGACGCAGCCTTCTGGCTCTCTCTACGTAATACCTTTCAAATTCTGTTGCTGAGTCTAGCTGGTGAATTAGCCCTGGGCATAGGGATTGCCCTTTTGTGGAATCGGGAATTTAGAGGACAAAACACGGTACGAGGACTTTGTTTCCTCCCTCTTCTAGCATCACCACTGGCCATGTCACTGGTATGGAATGTTCTGCTTCACTATGATGTTGGTTTGGTGAATCAAATTTTGCTTGCGGTTGGGATTCCCAAGATTCAATTTTTTTCTATGGCATTGGGGAAATATTCTATCGCCCTTATTAATATCTGGCAGTGGTTCCCTTTCTCTGTCTTTGTCTTGCTTGCAGGTCTTAAGGGTCTGCCCAAAGACGCCTTTGAAGCAGCCAAGGTTGACGGCGCTTCGGCTTGGTATACCTTCCGGAAATTAACCCTGCCTATGCTATCGCCACTGATAATGATTATCATTTTGCTCAGGACAATGTGGTTGATAAGGCTATTTGACCCAATCTATGGGACGCTGCGTCAAGCTCGTGAAGCTGAGACGCTAGATTACTTCGTGTTTCGAATTGCGTTTAGCTACTTTGATATAGGGATTGGCTCGACGCTGGCAGTGATTTCTCTGTTTCTGACCATTATTATCTGTGCTATCCTGTTCCGGTATTTGATGCTGGCTCTGGGAGCAGCCAAAAGATGAATCTAATTGGAGAGAAAGAATGAAAAGCAGGAAGGTATTGTTCTGGGTAGCGACTGGCGTCATTTTGATTATAGTTTTGGTACCGTTGTTATGGATGTATTCGACCATGTTCAAGACACCTGAGCAGGTTTATACAATGGGACTAAAAGGATTTGTCGCTTTTGTACCCACTCTTGAAAACTTTAAGTACATATTTAGCTTCACAACATTTTTCCTGGAAATAAGGAATACCTTCATAATAGCTGTTAGCAGCACTGTCCTGGTGATGGCCGTCTCGATACCTGCTGCTTACAGCTTTGCCCGATGGAACACGGGGGCTGGCAATCTGCTTTTTGTCACGATATCAAGCAGGATGTTCCCTCCCGCACTAGCTGCTATACCCTTCTTCTTCCTTTTTACCAAGACAGGAATGATTGATACCCACCCCGCGCTAATTCTACTGTACTTATATTTTAATATGTCGTTTGCCACCTTTTTATTATTTGGCTTTTTCAGGGAGATACCCAAAGAGCTAGAAGATGCTGCTATGGTTGATGGCTATGGCCGAATGCAAATTTTGCGAAGGATTGTATTTCCATTGATAGGTCCGGGAGTGGCGATTACCGCCGTGTTTTGCCTGGTATTCGCCTGGAATGAGTTCTTCTTCGCCTCTCTGTTTACCAGGATAGACGCCAGGGTAGTTTCCTTGGGAATGCCAATATGGGCTCATGGGTCCGGGACGATTCAGTGGGGATTTATGATGGTGGTAACAGGTCTTGCCCTGGTACCAACCTTAGTTGCTGCCTGGTTCATGCAGAGATACATAGTCCGGGGGCTGACATTTGGAGCGGTAAAGGGATGATAAGGTAAACATCTTATTTTTGAGGAGCTATAGAACTATAGAACTGGAGGGTCAGTAAAGAAGGTGAAGTCCATTAGTAAGGTATTACCACGGATGCTGATAGGGGACTGGATATTCTGGGCGGTTATAGCCGTGCTTGGCGTCAACCTTATCTGGCTTGGGGTGCTGGAGAAGTATGCCCCTTTATGGGTAGGATGGATAATTGGGGCTGGGATTGCCTTTTTCCTACTTAAATATGGGCCTCGAGTAGGAGAAGGGGAAGAGGAGGAGGAATAGAGATGGTAGAAGTAAGCCTGGAAAACGTGAGCAAGCTATATGGGCGGAAGGTAGCCGTCAAGGATATCAGCTTCAGCTGTAAGGCTGGGGAGTTTTTCTCTATCATAGGGCCTACAGGTGCGGGGAAGACGACGATTCTGAAGATGATAGCCGGGATAGAGAAGGTTAGCTCAGGCAAGGTATACTTTAATGAGCGTGTGGTCAATGAGCTTCCTCCCCAGGAGAGAGACGTATCAATGGCTTTTGAGAGCTACAATCTTTACCCTAATTTTTCCGTATATGAGAATATAGCTTTTCCACTGAGGGCGCCCAAGCTAAGAGGGAGCTTATCCCCGGAAGAGGAAAGGCAGAAGGTTGAAGGGATGGCTGATTTTCTGGGGATTATGAAGTTACTGGAAAGGAAGCCGGTGGAGCTTAGTGGGGGAGAAAAGCAACGGGTGTCTCTGGCGAGGGCCATGGTAAAGGAGCCACAGGTTTACTTACTTGACGAGCCGATTGCACATCTTGATGCCAGGTTAAAGTTTTCGACGCAGACGCTTCTCAAGGAACTTGCTGGCAAGCTAGGGGTCACGATTGTTTATGTAACACATGATTATCGAGAGGCGCTGGCGTTGTCTGACCGGATATTGGTTCTGAGGAGAGGGGGAATTGAGCAAATTGGCACGCCTGAGGAAGTGTATCATGTACCTTCGAGTGATTTTGTAGGGAGATTTGTAGGGGAGCCTCCGATTAACCTGATAGATGGCGAGGTCGTTAGCGAAGGTAAGAAGACATTTTTTAGAGCTGGAGATGATTTTAGCATTCAGATTCGGGAAGATTTACTGGGCTCGATGGAGGGGGTAGCAAGCCAGGAAGATGGTAAGCGCATGGTTCGCCTTGGCATCAGATGTAGTAACATCGATGTAGCTGAAGAGAAAATAGGTGATAACTCATTTCAATTACCTGTATATGCAGTTGCGCGCGAGGCTGAGAGCAGCTTGGTTACCTTTGAGTTAAGGGCCGTCTTTCTTCAGGTGAAGGTAGAAAAGAAGGTCAACTATGGTTTGTCAGATAAGGTGTGGCTTGATTTTGACCAGGACCGTATATTATTCTTCAAAAAAACGGTAGAGTTAGCTAAAGGATAGGGAGGAAAGTTGAGCAGAGTTAGACTTGAGCACGTTTGGAAGATTTACCCCGGGAATGTGGAAGCAGTCAGAGACGTGAGTTTTACCTGTGAAGATGGGGAGTTTCTGTCGATTCTTGGTCCCTCTGGGGGGGGGAAGAGTTCCACGCTGCGGATGATTGTGGGATTGGAAGAGGTTACGAAGGGGGAGATCTGGTTTGATGAGCGGCTTGTCAACAAGTTAAGCCCACATGAAAGGAACGTGGCACTGGCTTTTGAGACATATGCTCTTTATCCGCGGTTGAACGTGTATGAAAATATAGCTTTTCCTCTTCGGGCACGAGGGCAGAGCAAGTCTGAGGTAGATAAAACGGTTAACTCAATTGCTGAAGCACTTGACCTGACCGGTATTTTGAAGAAAGACCCATCAGCTTTGAGTGACGGACACAGGCAGAGGGTTTCACTGGCGCGAGCTATGGTTCGTAAGCCGAACGTAAGTCTTCTGGATGAGCCCATTTCACATATGGATGAGCGAGTGCGAGCTGTGGTAAGGGCACGAATTCGGCGGATTCATGATGAGCTCAAGACCACCACGATTTATGTTACGCATAACCAGGCTGAAGCGGTTGCTGTCTGCGATAGGTTAGCGATTGTGGAGCAGGCGGAACTCCGGCAGGTTGGGACGGTAGATGAGATATGGAATCATCCAGCGAATAGGTTTGTGGCGAGTTTTGTCGGAGAGCCTCCGATGAATTTTATTAGAGGAAAGCTCGAAACTCCTCAGCATATCTCCATAGTTACAAAGGAAGGGAAGAGGGGCTTCGAATTGAGGAAAGAAGTTGACCCGAAATATGTTGGTTCTGATAATATTAGCATAGGGGTGCGTCCCCAACAAATCAAGCTCTCCCGGAGCAAGGGACAGGGGGCATCTATTGCTGGTTCTGTTAAGATTACTGAATTCCAGGGAGATAATGCAGTCTTGACGGTGAATCTGGAGGATCTTGATAACAGTGAAATCAAAGCTGTTGTCCCTTCGGAAAGAATGGGAGGCGAGGGAGAGACTGTTTGGCTGGAGTTCAGTCCCGAGGTTATTCATCTTTTCGATGGGGAGACCTCCATTATCTAGCGGAAGCGTGAATAAATAACTCAACGTAGTAGAGTTCCTCGAGTTACTTTTGGTTCCTTTTGTTCCTCCCGGTTTCTTAGTACCTTCCTCTTTTACACAAATCAAAATAGAGCCCAGAATGAGTTGACATGACTCCCCCCCGTGTTTTAAACTACATGGATAATTAAATGTATGGCGGTCAACCGGGGGGAAATAGTATCTGATCTCTAGCTTTTTCAGCTAGTAAACATCCTAGTCTCAT
>CAZQBR010000073.1:0-7516 GCA_964591975.1 uncultured Dehalococcoidales bacterium | reverse complement strand
TTAAAGTGGAGAATCTGGCCAAGCGGTTCGGCGAGCTAGTCGCGGTGGATGACATCAGTTTTACTGTGGCACAGGGCGAAATCTTTGGTTTTCTGGGTCCGAATGGAGCGGGGAAAACTACTACTATCAACATCTTGTGTACCCTATCCAAGCCAACGTCGGGGAGAGCCATTATTAACGGGTTTGACGTGGTGCGTCAGCAGAGTCAAGTGCGCCAGTCAATCGGGCTGGTTTTTCAGGATCCCAGCCTCGATGATCGATTGAGTGGATTACAGAACCTGCGTTTTCATGCCCTGGTATATAACGTGCCCGCCGCAGTTCGCGAGGGGAGGATAGAGCAAGTTCTCAAGACGGTTGAGCTCTGGGATAGACGCCATAATCAAGTGCGTTACTACTCAGGTGGCATGAAACGCCGCCTGGAAATAGCGAGAGGGCTGCTGCACTACCCTAAGGTGTTATTCCTCGATGAACCAACGCTGGGGCTGGACCCACAAACGCGCAACCGGATATGGGAATACATACTCGAACTACGACAGCGTGAAGGGATTACCGTTTTCCTGACTACTCACTATATGGATGAAGCTGAAAAAGCAGACCGCATTGCCATCATCGATCACGGAAAACTTGTTACCGTTGATACTCCGGAAAAGCTGAAGAGGATTGTGGGTCAGGATATAATCTCGGTAAAAAGCGATGACGGTGAAAAAGCAGCTGAAGAGATCAGGCTTCGCTATCAAATCGAGACCAGACGTGACAATAATGTTCTTACCTTTGAAGTAGACAATGGTGAAGAGTTTCTCCCTGTATTCATAAAGGAATTCGGCACCAAGATACTGAGTGTCAGCCTGCGCCGCCCGAGCCTGGATGATGTCTTCCTCAAGCTCACCGGGCGGGAAATACGGGAGGAGGAAGTAAGTGATGTGTTCAAGACAATGGTTCGCCAGCACAGCCGTCATACCCGGCGTTAGGAGGAAGCGATGAACAATCTGCGTGGGGTATACACTATCTGGTACCGTGATATACTTCGCTTCTGGCATGATAAGATGCGCATGATTGGGTCTTTAATATTCCCCCTTCTGTTTCTGGGCGTGTTCGGTAGTGGACTCAGTACCAGGATGGGCTTTCTTGCTCCTGGAGTCAATTTCACTCAGTTCATGTTTCCCGGCATTATCGGGATGACAGTGCTTATGAGTTCATTTATGGCTGGAGTCTCCGTGGTCTGGGACCGTGAGTTTGGCTTCCTCAAGGAAGTGCTGGTAGCACCAATCAGCCGTGCCTCAGTGGCAGCAGGAAAAACGCTCGGGGCAGCAACAGTGGCACTGCTCCAGGGGATTATTATTCTATTATTTGCACCCCTGGTTGACATTTCTCTTTCCACATGGACAGTGCTTGCCCTGCTGCCGCTGATGTTTCTGCTGGCGGCTTCCATAGGCTCTCTGGGTGTCTTACTGGCTACGCGTATCAGATCCATGGAGGCGTTCCAGGCAGTAATGCAGATGTTGATGTTTCCGATGATGTTCCTATCTGGAGTGTTCTTCCCGCTGCAAGGGCTACCTGTATGGATGAATATCCTGGTAAAGGTCAATCCAGCTACTTATGGCGTAGCCCTGATTCGCCAGGTAGTGCTGGGAGTACTGCCAGACTCTCCTTTTAGCATCAACCTGCTGGGGCATACCATGTCACTCTGGGATAATGTTATCGTGCTGGCAGTGTTCGGGACAGTTATGATTCTTCTGGCTATGTGGTCTTTTAGCACTGCAGAGTAGTTTCTCAGTTGGTGTTTAAGGTAATGTCCTGCTGTAAATGGGGACTACAAAGCTGGAGTGGTACTACACACAGCTTGGAAAGCGCTTTCACTGGTTTTGTCGCAGCACTTTCTGGCTTTCTGTTACCCCCTCAGATGATCGGCAAAGAGCGACGGCAATGGGGCTAAGAGAGCATAACCCGGGCATCGACTACTGTAGACCCTTTATCTTGCTCTAGGGCCTTCACCGGATTGAGGTCTAGCTCCGCTATTTGTGGAAGGTCTTTCACCATTGCCGAGACCTTCAGCAATAGTCTCTCAAGGCTTTCTGTATCACAGGGCTGCGACCCTCGCCAGCCATCAAGAAGTTGATAAGCCTTGACCGAGCGAACCATCTCATAAGCATCAACATCAGTCAGAGGGTGAATACGAAAGGTGACGTCCCTAAACAACTCAGCAGGCGTCCCACCCATGCCGAACATAATCAGTGGTCCAAAAGAGGGATCCTGAGTTACGCCAACAATTACCTCGATTCCTCCACTTATCATTTGTTGAATAGTGACACCTTGCATCTTATCTTCTCTCCCGACAAAAGCCAGTTGCTCTTTGATTTGCCAAAATGCTTGTTCTACTTCTTGCGGTGAGCGAAGATCAAGAATTACGCCTCCAACATCTGTTTTGTGGGTTATTGTGGCTGATAGCAGCTTTACAGCAATGGGGAAGCCGATTTCCTTAGCCGCGTGGACGGCCTCCGCGGCGGTTGCCACTGACTTTGACTGCGGCAAGCGAATTTCATAGGACTCAAGAAGGTCATTAACAGAAGCAGCATCTAGCCACAAGGGCCTATCTGTGCTCTTCTCCAAAGCACTTTCGATTATCTGTCTGGCTTTGTTCACATTGGCGTTTACTATTTTTGGAATCGTCCCCTTTGGTCTTCTTAGCCAATCATTGTACTCGCAGATCTTGGCGATGGCCGTGGCTGCGGCTTCAGGGAATGCAAAAGAGGGAACACCACCCTCCTCTCCAGAGCCCAGTTCGACGGAGGCACCGCGCCGGCCCATAAACGAAGCCAGCAGTACCTTACCCCGTTTGCGGAACTCCGGCGCTGCCTCCCGGATCGCGCCAGCTACCGCTTCAGTTTGGGTGGCTATCGGTGGGATAAAGATGACAATCGCAATGTCGATACAGTCATCTTGCGCCAGAACTTTGAGTGCCTGGCTATAGTCCTTTCCCGTGGCTTCAGCAGTCATATCGATGGGGTTAGTAAGGCTGGCACTAGGCTCCAGGAAGTTCTCTAGCTCCGAATAGGTCTTCTCTGAAAGAGACGGCAATTGAAGGCCTCTGGTAGCACAGGCGTCAGCAGTTAGAATCCCTGGGCCACCTCCATTAGTAAGTACGACCACTCTTCTTCCCGAAGGTATTGGTTGACGGGATAGCAGATTGGCTACATCAAATAGCTCTTCCAACGTGTCTACCCTGATTATTCCCGTCTGTGCAAACAGTGCTTCGGAAGCCACTTCGGCAGTAGCTAGTGCTCCCGTATGGGATGCTGCCGCTCTGGAGCCTGCCGGAGTGCGCCCGCTCTTTACTGCTACAATTGGCTTGGTGGGCGTTATGCTCCGAGCTATGCTAGCAAACTCTCGGGGAGTACCGAAAGACTCGAGGTAGAGGAGGATGACATCAGTAGCTGGGTCTTCCTCCCAGTACTGCAGCAGGTCATTGCTGGATACATCAGCCCTATTTCCAATGCTGACAAAAGTAGAAAGACCAATATTCAAGCTCTTCGCATATTCCAGAATAGCAAGTCCGAGGGCACCGCTCTGGGTACCCAGAGCAATATTACCAGGAGTAGGGAAAACTGAGGAGAAAGTAGCATTCATATTGACTTTCGCGTCAGAATTGATGATGCCCATACAGTTGGGGCCTATCAGGCGCATTCTATAGCGGCGGGCTGTACCGAGTATCCTTTCTTGCCTTTCTATCCCTTCAGGGCCACTTTCTCCAAAGCCGGCTGATATCACCACAATGCCTCGCACACCCTTCTGCCCGCATTGTTCCATCACTTGGTCTACGGTTTCTGCCGGGACAATTACCACTGCAAGGTCCACTTCTCCCGGAATATCCAAAACAGAAGGGTACGTCTTTACAGATGCCACCGCCTCAGCATTTGGGTTCACAGGGTAGACGACACCCCTGAATTCCTGTTGCAATATGTTATGGAAAAGCTTATTCCCGATGGTTCCCTGTCGTCGTGAGGCTCCGATAACAGCTATGGAATGGGGCTGCAGCAAGGCCCTCAACGAAGTTACGGTGGCAATTTTATCCTGCTCTGGGAATGGCTTCTCCATGCTCCCTCTCATAATCTTGATTGACGCTGGAGAAATTATGCACCAAGACAAATTCTTTGTCTATTGTGCGACCAGGACGCCAGGGTAGCCTTCTCGAGTCTTTAACTTGCACAATGTGAAAGAAGGTTCAATGTTGTATCTCCTCCGGTCGCGCAAGCGATGTACCTGATTTTAGGCATAGGGGCCTCCTTGCCGTCAGGGGTTCTACTATTGCTGCACTTGTAGTATCATAAATCCAGCCTAACAGGAGAGGCCTCTAATGTTGAAAGGCCAGAAATATCGAATAGCTAGACCACTGAGATGGGTGGGGCGGATCATAGCATCTATTGCAGCCATTTGGTTTGTGCTTGTGTTGATTGGTTCGGCTATAACTGAAGGTGTAGGGCCACTGCCCATAGAAAGCGGCACACTAGTCTTGATTGGGGTAGTTGGGTTGGCTGGTTGTATTGCATCGTGGTGGCGAGATATGACCGCTGGCATACTTCTGGTTTTAACTTCTATCGGCTTAGGTGTACACATAGGCTGTTTTGCAGGGCACAGCCATGTCTTGGCTTGGTCAATAATCGGCTTGCCTTATCTCGTCGCTGGTGTGCTACTCCTTTACTCCAGGCGACTCTCAAGGCAGGTGTAGTAATGAGTTCTTTGTCATGTCTGCACCCTGGACTCTGGGCATGAATTCGAAAGCAACGAAATGGGCTAACAAGAGGAGCATTTTCTGGGTGGCAGCTCTCAGTATCCTGTGCATAGTCTGTTTCCCGGTTAATCCTCTCGTCCTGGCAGGCGTCATAGAGACGAGCTTTTACCCAGCATTGCTTGTTGTAGGCTGGGTGGTCTGGGCTTTCGGTATGGTACTGGTAATGACGCCAATCATCCTGTTCCCACGCCGTGGTGGTGTCCCCAAGGGGAAATCGTTTGTGAATACTACCCGACTGGTAAATACGGGAATCTACGCCGTGGTCAGGCACCCACAATATACCGGTGGAGTTTTCTCAATATTCGTGACTACTTTACTGTGGTACCCGCACTGGTTATTCGGGTTGCTGGGTACGATAGGCACAGTAGTTGTCTATATGAGTTGTAAAGAGGAAGATAAATGCCTTATTGAGCAGTTTGGTGACGACTATGTAGCCTATATGAAAAGGGTACCGAGAATGGATATCTTTCTAGGAGCCGTGCGGCTGCTTCGACATAGAAGGGGGGACTCAACATAAAAGAGGGGAAATCAAACAAAGTGACTGACATCTGTTTTTTGGAGTTGCTTCCCAGGGACATTGCACGTTGGGCGAATTTTCGTTGTTATCTCCAAATATTAAGGAGGCTGGTAATTAATGCGCGAAGAGACAATATTCCAGGTGGATAAAGATCTGATAAGAGAAGGTCTCAATAAATACACGAGAAAGGCGTTTCACGTGCTTCCTGAATTGGATAAGCCCCGCATTTTGGATGTAGGCTGTGGCTCGGGTGTCCCGACTATGGAACTGGCAAGCTTAAGCAATGGACAAATAGTGGGGTTGGATATTGACCAGCTTCTCTTAGATAGACTGAAGAGGAAGATTGAAAGGGCAGGGCTATCAGGCCGGGTCAAGACCATGAAGTGCTCAATGCTCGATATGGATTTTCCCGAGGAAAGCTTCGATATCATCTGGGCCGAGGGCTCCATATCGATAATCGGTTTCAAAAAGGGACTCGAGGAGTGGCGGCGGTTCCTCAAACCAAATGGGTTCCTCGTAGTTCATGACGAGATAGGGAATATCACCGGGAAACTGGGACATATCTCTAACTGCGGTTATGAGCTACTTGAGTATTTCACATTGGATGAAGACATTTGGTGGATTGAGTACTTCGGCCCTCTGGAAAAGCAAATCAACGAGATTCGAGCAAAATATGCTAATGATTCCAAGGCTCTTATGGCACTCGACGATGGCCAGAGGGAGATAGACATGTTCAAGAAAAACCCTAGACTGAATTGCTCGGCGTTCTTTGTTATGAGAAAGAGATGATAAGAGCCCAGTATTTAGAGATAAGGTAACAATCGCTTGTTTTGCTACCTGATTGCACATTTACTCAGAATGTTACCTTACTTATATGTCTTGGTTAACTCCGCAACATGACCGGGAGATTGAAATCTCTGCTAACTAATTATCGTTTGCCTCGTTATATAATTATACACAGAGAACTCTGGAATAGAGGAATTAGAATGAAGAAATCGAGATTACTCATTGGGGTCATACTTTTAAGCATAGTAGCTATATTTAACGGCGCCTGTGCACAACAGCAGCCAACGCCCACAGTTATCTACTCTGTACCCGAATTGAAATACCTTCTGATTTCCAGTTTTGATAACGTGTTTTACGTCGACCCCGATTTTTACCCTGTTGCACGAGAGGGACAAGAAGAAAAGAATGCTCTGGAACAGTTCCCCATCATCAGTGCAAACGCCGCGGAATTCTCGGCAATGCTAAAACACCTCGGCCTGCCGAACAAAGGCGAGTATACCAACGAGGAGAAATTGCTTATCTATCGTGAGCATAAGAAACTCACACTCGCAGTGGAGTTGACTGCTTCAGGAGATACTTACCATTTCGTTTTACGTGTGGAAGAAGGCCAGGGTGAACGTATCGAAGGAACAATCACACCGTCCGGCAAAACAAAAGTACTGAAACGGGAACCAAGCTTCAACACATATCCCATTTGCTTAACGAGAGGCACCCTGATAGATACGCCCAGCGGTCCAGTACCAGTAGAGCAGCTACACAAAGGTATGGCCATCTGGACAGTCGGTGACTCGGGAAAGCACATTGCTGGCGCCGTGATCGAAACCACAATGACCCCGGTACCATCGTTCTTCCAAGTGGTAAGGGTGGGACTTAACGATGGCCGCAGCGTTACTGCGGCGTGGAGACACCCAACAGCTGAGGGGCGAGCACTGGGTGAGTATCATGTGGGCGACACCCTGGATGGCGCGCTCGTGATTGTAGTAGAGTATGTAATCTACAAGGGCGGCGCGACATATGATCTCTTACCTACCGGCTCGACAGGTCTGTATTGGGCGAACGGGATATTATTGAAGAGTACGCTAGCAGCCAACTAAGCGTTAAATAGGATTGGGGAGGAGGTCTGTGGTGGAATAAGTCGGCCGCTGTACTATTTCCCAGATCGTCCCACAAAAGCTCGTTTCGCCACCGCGTTGCACCTTCTAGCGGTTTGTTATTCCTACTCCCTCTTAACATCACTTCCATCAAGTGTCCCATTTACGATGGCGATTCACAGTACGTAGTGTTGACAACTTCGCTACCAGCACCTAAGATTATCTTAAGAATAGAACATAAGGGAGTCGGCTAGAGACTGACATTCTGAACGAAAGTATATTTTCACCAATACAATAATAGAAGGAGGGTATCATGAAAAAAAGACACCTTACAAC
>CAZQBR010000072.1:2564-7717 GCA_964591975.1 uncultured Dehalococcoidales bacterium | reverse complement strand
TCAGATTTGAAATAATGAATTCCGGTGAGCATTGTGACGGAACCGAGAACCCAGGCAGCGATGTTAAAGCCCAATAACGCGGTTACAATAGTAAGGAGTAACGAAATATGCATCGCAAGGAAAGATGTTGCAAAGATAGCAACATGGAGCGGGAAATGTCTCTTTTCAAAAATGCATCTATATAAGTCCCCTTTCTTGGGTCCCCTGTTCAGCAGATAAACTTGCAAGGTTTTGGAGCTGTGTTTCTTATAAATGTAAGGATGGTTGAAGCCATAGTTGAACCACTTCCTGACAAAGCCCCGCATTGTTCCCTTGTTTTTGTGCCTGACGAGAGCCTTGGGTTGGAAGTACAAATCCCAGCCAGCACTAACTGTTCTCAAACAGATGTCGTGGTCCTCTCCGGTGGCACAGCTCTCATCATAGAGGCCTACTTGTCCAAAAACCTCCCTTCGGAAGGCTACATTGGCTCCAGAGAAAAAGGGCGAGGTGAAACTATACGCCCCTTTCTCAAGGTATCCCTCGTCACAAAGATTAGACAGTATCTGAATTATCATTTCTGCTTATCTTTTTGCTCCTGTTTATTGTTGTTCCAAAAGCAAGCAAGAAACATGCATAGCGGGAGTTAACGCATATACCTTTTGTAGAACTCTTCCACAATGCTTTTTCCGTTCTCTAAGTAGGAGGTCTCTCCTCCCACGCTTCCAACGTTGGGATCCTTAAAAAAGGGAATTTGAATATACTTTAGCCAGTTTTCATCGGCAATACAATCATCGTCAATAAAAGCGACGATATCGCCAGTAGCATTGCGGACTCCAGTATTTCTGGCATAAGGAATACCCCTGGTCTTTTCACTTACATACTTGACATTCAGCTTGTTAGCGAAGCTTAACACTACCCCCTTTGTGTTATCTTGCGAGTCGTTATCAACCACGATGACTTCGTCTGGCTGTCTGGTCTGCCTGACTAGCGAACCTAAGGTATCCTTCAACCACTCAGCCCTATTTAGTGTGATAACCACGACTGAAATAGATAAGCTGTCTTTCATCCCAATAACCTTTGGTGCATACTTACATGGCATTCAGGAAAGCTACTGAATTTGAAATGTAGCGGTATGCCTCAGACTCTTTCCCCAACAACTCCTTGGTGTATTCAACATGGAGGTCGTTCAGCCAGGGCATGTCCTTGGGCGAAAACTCCATAAGCTTTTCAAGGATTTGCTTGCTTGTAACGGGGATACATACCCTGTCGCTGTCAAGCTGATAAGATAACAGCTTGGTTCGGGCTGTTGCCCAGAAGAATCTGAGAAAATCTAGAGTTTTCATCCTGTAAACATTCTTGTCGGAGACTATTCTATCAATTTGGGCAAGCCTCGTGGGAACAAATTTTTCCAAAAAGCCAAGAGGCAGAGCAAGTTCTGTGGGCTCACCATGCATTTCGACAGGGGCTGAGGAAAGCTTTAGCGGAGCTTGAGTCAAGAAAGAGAAGAATAACGGGCATCGTTTAGGACTTTTGATGCAGCGTTCAGGTCTTTTTGCTTGTAGTGATAGCGCGATGGTTCCATCTGTAACAAAGGACTCGACCTGCTGTTGTGGTGAAACCTCTTCGAAGAATGAATTGAACCACCTGAGCTTCTGAACAGGTATAAGCTCCTTCTCGACCAGCACCAAATCCAAGGAATCCATGTCTGAATTCAACAGGATGTCCATGTTAAATTCAACCTGCGGGATTAAGGCAATATAATCGAGGAAAGGTTCCATCTCTCGTTTAACGTGCTTTTCTAATTTTTCTATTAGGGTAAGGACATTGCTGTCCCATATGAGATCACGATAATTTGGAGCATTTATTACCGCCTTTCTCCCTTCCAAGCCTCCATACACTTTCTTTTCCATCTCATTGACCACTTTGCCGCTTAGCTCAATGAACAATTTCATCAATTCGTCTGGCATCAAGTCTTCTTTTGAGGTAAGGTGTTTTGGGTAACCCTGCACTCTATCTACATAGCGACGCTCTTCACAGGGCAAATACTTTCTGACTTCACGCAAAGCAGTTTCTCTTCTTTGGATGTTTTCTCCGTGAAAGATAAGCAAATAGACCTTAGAGACTTCGGAAATCGCTTTGTACCATAGGTCTTTTCTCTTGAATCGAGGGTAAGCGGAATCAGGGGAAAGTTCCATATTTATTAGCGGCCACCATACTTTTAATTCCTCGGTCGCCGGAAGATATAGCTCCTCAGTCTGTAATTCAGGGAGGTCTTTCACCAGGTCTTTGCCGAACAGTAGCCTCCAGGTATGTTTGCCTTCGTTAAATCTGTACTTGTAGAAATCATAGTCCCGGTATAGTCCCAAAAACTCTGAAGCAGAATATATTCCGAATTCCTTTTCCACTTCACCAAAAAGTGGAATAAATCGAGATAATTTATTATAGGTCAGGGCAACCCTTTCTTTGATCATTCTAACGGCCTGTTTTTCTTTGTTCTCCCCATCTATGATAACTAACAGGTCTATATCACTTATTCCATAGGTAATTTCATTTTTTGCTGCTCCTCGACGCAGATAAATCGCCAATACTCCTTCCACCCGTTTGAGTACCAGTACAGCGATTGCAATAGACAGGTCATAGACTTTCCTAAACAGATAAGAAACAGGTGGGAAGCTGAAAATAATTACCGTTTTTTGAATGAAGTATCGCAGATGCTTTCTTGTGGGAAAACGCCGTAATGACTTTAACATACCCCGAATCACCCATGATTAGCTAATAAACTGCTTCTTTGTCAATCACCATACATCAAGTCCCTTGCCTTCAGCATCCCTTCCTCTATCACTTGGTCCATGGTCCAGTATTTGAACATGCCTGTTCTGCCAAGCAAATGAAGGTTCTCGAACTGAGAGAGGTAATCCAGCAGTTTAGCTAGATGGTCTCGATATCCCAGTTTGAGTAGGGGATAAGCATTTGGAACTCTTTCAACGGAGGCATCTATGACCTCGTCCTCCTGCAGAATTTGGAGACGACCCAAATCAGCTATGACCCTCCCGACTAACAGCTCGTCTGGCGCTCGCCATGTTTGGTTACCCTGGTTACATAAAATCTCTACGCAAAGAGAAGTTTTGCCATCCTTCACGAGTTCCTCGCTCCAATTTCGAGGTTCATGGACTCTGGTGAAAATGACACCCTCATCAGGAAAGTAAATCCAATTATCCTCCGTTATACTCTTTCTATCTACTGTCAACAGTATGCAAACCAGCGACCGATATTTAAGATTTGCCGCTGCTTCTAGAACAGCAGGGGGTATTCTTGGCCTCATGAGTGACACAAATAGGGTTATGGGAATAGTGGAAATAAACTGGTCAGCCACCAATTCCACTTGCCTATTTTCATCATAAATCAACACAGATTTGATTGCTCCTCGGTTCCACCTAACTTCCTCTACTTCCCAACCGAGCAGAATTTTGCTGTTGCCTTTGATAATTCTCTCCGCCATTTTAGTGGCAATGGTACCGATGCCTTTCTTGGGATAATAAAACTGCGAGGCATAAGTTCTGGGGGGGTTGCCTAGTTTGAACACTGCTTTTCTGACTGCTTCGAACAAGTTTTGTATGCCGACTCTCTCAATTCCCCATTCTGCAGACATCTCGCTACAGGGAAGACCACATACCTTTTCAGTATAAGGTTTAAAGAAGATCTCGTATATTCTACTCCCGAAGTGGCTGATAGCCCAGTGTTCAAAAGAACCCTCATTTTGTGAGGCATGTTTTAACTTCGCTGCGGACAACATATAGCTAGTCAGTATTTTCATTCCCTCTGCAAAGCCAAAAGAGGAAATTGCAGAAATTGCTTTCAGAGGATAATCAAAGTAATTCCCGCTAAGCAGTATTCTACTTTTTCTCCTCACTACGTGGAGTTCATCATCCAGTATGTGTTCCACTTTTTTGATGATCGAGCTTTTGTCGCTGTGAAGTCCGTGACCACCCAAATCAAAGAGGAAGCCCATTATCTCTGCACTTCGGGCGAGGCCCCCGACATATGGATTCTTCTCCACGATTGACACAGCTCTGCCATTCTCACTCAGTTCGGAAGCTATGGATAATCCGGCGAGTCCCGCTCCGAAGATAGCGATAGGGGTTCGCTCTACTTTCATGGTACTGCCTCTGTATAAAAATAAAAGTTATGCCGTGTCATCACCCAAGCTTAGTATGTTATTATGCCAAGAGACATAACTAAATCTCAGGCATTTTATCACACATGCCTATCAGCATAGCAGCGAGTGTACTTGTTTATATGATTAGTAACCAGGTCCTTTCGCAGAGGCGAAGGTCATTTCACATGTTGACGCTTAAGTGTACTTGCTGATTTGTGTAATTACCAATAAGCAGGCGAATAGAACCATCCCATGTAACATAAGGGCGGAATGTGCAATGGGCAGAGTTTTGTACGGTCTGCTATCTTAGTATTGTTTCTCTTTCCAAAGTTGTAATTATATTCCATATGGGAAGGGATTCATGATGAGATGTACTTTCTCAGCTTGCCAAACTCAGTTCAAAGGGGATAGATTTTGTCGAATTGTGTTCCAGCGATAACATTAGTTGGCCGTCCCCCATCGGCAATCGAGTCTAAACTCAACAATGCGCAAAATGGCTTAATATTACCTGGCAAGGTGATCGAGGTACTCCTTGAAAGATAGGGCTATGTTGGGTGACGGCATCTGTCTAAGTGAAGATAGATTTGAAGCGGCAGAGTAGCCCCCAGCTTCTGACTCATGGATCGGCCAGGGTAGTAGTTGCTCCCACTCCTGTCTTGCGTTGAACTGAGCAAGGCTGATTTGTAAAAAACGCAGTTCTTAGCTTGGTCTCCTACGATGATGACCTGGTCGCGGTAGTTGTGGATGAAGTGATGGTTTCTGGCCACCAACTGCTTTGTGTACCACATCTTCAGGTTTTTGAGAGAGGTGGCTGTTCTGGTTTGGCAGTTTTTTGTGACTTGATTTACATAAGGCTAGGTCAGGATTTCTTTGCCTTTTCCATGTCTTCAATGATAATCTGGGCAGCAAGTCGAGCACCTATCCCTGGTGGTAAGGCACACTTTTCGAAGCCTTTGTCCTTTACGAACGCAGGATAGCCTTCCTTGGTGTCTGATACGTCATAATATCGGCCAAAGAC
>CAZQBR010000072.1:0-2464 GCA_964591975.1 uncultured Dehalococcoidales bacterium | reverse complement strand
CCAAACTCCTCCATTACGGCTAAAGCGGCGCTTTTGGCGCAGCTTTGACTGACCTGTTCATATTCCTCCGCTCTCCTCTGAACCCGCTCCAGAATCTCTTCTTTGTGGGCAATAATCTCATCCGGGGTGAGCACCTTTTTGGGTATACCATCTTGGGATAGCTTTCTGAGCTTAGCCTCAATGGCTGCCCTATCTGCGGGCCCCTTGGCCAACTCTCGGACTCTTGCCTTTAATGCCTCATAATCTGGAGCTGCTCGTTCTACCATTGTTTTGCCTCCTCTTAATCACCTCGTCGCTTGAACCTTAGTATGGCTATAATAGTCAGCTCCCGTGCCTTTGTCAACGAAAAGGTGCCATGTTAAAGAGCCAACATTCCCTGGGGTTATCCTCCCCAGAGGGCGACTTTGCTCGCAGATAAACCGTGGGTGAATGAGTTGACTTAGAGATGCATAAGTAACAGAAGCTTGCTTTGTTACCTCGTTGAACAACATAGCGGGTTGTCCCGTATCCGAAATAGTGAGCCTTAAGCCCGTTGACAATTACCCTCAGACCGATTAAATTTCTTTTACAATTCTCATGAACACACCAAAACCCTGGTTGATGAAATGATTCTGGTTACTGGCGCAACAGGCCACATAGGGAACGTCCTTGTTCGTGAACTCTTATCCAGGAATGAGAAGGTTAGAGTTCTCATTCCTTCAGGGGAAGATGTATCACCCCTTGATGGATTAGATGTTCATATCGTCGAAGGGGATATTCGCCAACTTGATTCTCTGATTCAAGCATTCAGAGGGTGCGAGGTTGTGTATCACCTTGCCGGAATCATATCAATCTTGCCTGGGAAAAGGGAGCTTTTACATCAAGTTAATGTTATAGGGACACGTAAAGTAGTGGCCACATGCCTGAAAGCTGGTGTCCGACGGCTAATTTACACCAGCTCTATTCATGCGGTTAAAGAACCGCCCCACGGTACAGTTATTGATGAAACCTTTCCATTTGACCCCGATAATGCATTGGGAGATTATGCCAAATCTAAAGCTCAGGCTAGCTTGGAAGTCCTGGAGGGGGTAAACCAGGGTCTTGATGCAGTGATAGTATGTCCCACGGGAGCGATAGGCCCTTACGATTATAATGTATCCGAAATGGGACAACTCATTATTGACTCAGTAAAAGGCAGGCTGAAGGCCTATGTGGATGGCGCCTATGATTTTGTGGATGTCCGCGATGTGGTAAAAGGATTAGTACTGGCTTGCGAGAAAGGTAGACCCGGAGAAAGCTATATTCTATCTGGTGAGCAGGTGACTGTTCGTGAATTATTATTGATGCTGCAGGAGATAGCTGGGATAAAAGCACCTACTTCTCGAATACCGGGGTGGTTGGCTAGAACAGTAGGAAAACTTGCCACTCCATATTATATCCTTACCCAAGCCAAACCTCTTTTTACCTCATACTCGATTGATGTGCTTACCAGCAATTCCAAGATAAGCTCAGCAAAGGCTCGCCGTGAGCTTGGCTACTCCCCTCGTCCCGCTAAAGAATCGATCACTGATGCAGTAGTCTGGTTCAGAGAAAACGGTAAACTTTAGGGCGCTTTGTGTAGTATATGGTAGGCCTACATAATATTTCTATCTTGAGTAGCTGGTAAATGCTTGCATTGCAATCGAAATGTTATACGCTTGGTCAGCATGAATTTGGGCGTGGGTTCAGGAAACCAAATGACGTGGAGAAGGACGCATGAGGAAAATTGCCACCCCAAGATGTCAAATCCTCAGAAAATCAGGATTGAACATTGGCGCAAAGCTAATTTATTATACTACATGGCCAATGCCGGGGAACTCATATGCATGAAATGCGAATAGATACAGAACTAAGGAGGTAGAAACCAATGTCGCTAAGCGAGGATATAAAAGATTTCGGTCTCGACCTGGGATACAGCAAAGTGGGCATTACCACCGCCGAGAGTTTTCCTGACTACATTGCTGAACTCAACTCGAGGCGGGACATGTATGGCTGGTACATCGAAAGTGCCTTTCAGCCAATCACAGGCGCTGACCCCAAGAGTGCTATGCCATCGGCCAAATCCATTGTAGCGGCCGTCTATGACGGCTACAAGGAGTCCTTCCCCGAGAAGCTGCTGGGCAAGATAGGTCGGCTCTACCAGGCGAGATGTTACCTCGCTCCCCACCACCGCATCAATGGTGCCCGCCGTCAACTGATGCGGGGGTTCTTGGAAAAGAATGGGTGTAACGTAGCCCAACGGTTGGTTGTTCCTGAGCGGTTGTCGGCAGCCCGAGCTGGGGTTGTCACTTACGGAAAGAATACCTTCGCCTTCGCTGATGGGATAGGGTCGTTCATCCTCATCACCGCCTTCGTCGTCGATGCTAAGCTTGACTATGACGAGCCCACTTTAGAGGTAAAGTGCCCACCCGGATGCACAGCCTGCATTGATGCCTGTCCCACCGGG
>CAZQBR010000071.1:0-7830 GCA_964591975.1 uncultured Dehalococcoidales bacterium | reverse complement strand
GTATTGAAGGTCACCAAGGTCACGGTATATTTGCCTCGTACTGATATTACAAACGCGGGCTATTTCCTTTATCTTCAAGCCCTTACTGTTCTGGTAAAGGAGATGCTCTATCTGTGCCCAACGGCCAGTGCGGTCCTTCGTCTTACCTTTGCCCATTTCATTTCTCCCTCTCGGATAGCTTTTGTCAACATTATAGCACTCCATCCAAAAAAATATTCGTAAAAAATTAAAAAAACGGGCAAATTTGTGACATAACTGCTGTCACAAGCCTGTGTTAGCATTATATTTGCAAATAACTTTTGTAGGAGGAGATGAAGGCAAGATGAGTTTTGACGAGGAGACGGAGGAGATCATAGAAGCCCTGAATATGGAGGCGGAGGATGATGGCGATGGCAACCCGTATGCGAATATTCAGGCTCAGCAAAAGAGAAGCGCTAAGACGATTGCCAGATTCCTGGGCCAGGGGAAGAAGGCAGATGTACCAATCATAGTGCCGAGGTATTATGGCGACCTGCTTTCATGGGCCCTTCAGCGCTATATCGAGGCCGAGGGCTGGAAGGTTGTCATCATCCTTTCCTACAGCCACCCAGCACCACGATATACCGATGTTAACACCGATTATGACCAATACGAAAATATCCTGTGTGACGGTCGTTTGCTCCTGCAAAAAGAAAGTAAGCGTCTTCTAGCTACTATACACGCTACGTCAATGCGACCTGCTTCGCTGGTAGTAACAAGCTCCAGCAGTGCAACAGACCGAGCCCAGGACTTTGCTGAAGGAGTCCGCAAAATTACCAGGGAACACAACCTCTACAAAGGAAAGAAGCTGGGTTTCAGCCATCGCATCAGCTTCTTGAAGCCGTCATCAAAGAGCTGGCAGGACCTGGCGTTAGCTCCATCGCTGAAGGACGAAATTGTGGCTAACACCGCCGGCTTTCTCGGTAGGAGAGATGAGCTCGCCACGTATAGCATACCTGCACGGAGGGGCATCCTGCTAGCAGGTGAGCCAGGCACCGGTAAGACCTTGATATGCAAAATACTGCTGAACAACAGCACGGGTATTACCTGCATCCTGGCCACCGGAAGCGACCTGCTCCATAGCGGATACATCTTCGAGTTGTATGAGCTGGCTGAAGACCTGAGGCCAAGCATGGTATTCATTGAAGACATTGACCTTATAGGCGAAGGAAGAACGGAGTCCCACTATTCCAGAGGTGGAGCCTTGGCAACTTTGCTCTCTGCACTTGACGGAGTCGAGGAGTGCACGGAAGTGGTCACTGTAGCCACGACAAACTGGCTTGAAATCCTGGATAAGGCTTTGAGGAATCGGCCTTCCCGATTTGACCGTGTCATACTACTATCGCTGCCTTCATTTGAGCAGCGAAGGGAACTGATGCAGTCTCTTTCTCAGACAATTCCAATGGATGAGGATACCCAGGATTATCTGGCGCAGAGAACAGGGAGTTATACCCCGGCTCAAGTCCAGGAAGTAGTCTATAGCCTGATTATTGAGCGTAAACACAGCGCTGGCTGTGATGAGCTGGGGTATTGTAAGTTCGACATTGAGGAGGTGGACAATGCTTTATCCAAGGTAAACGGGAATGGTAGGCGCCTGGGCTTCACAATACCGAGCAGCTATTATGACAATGGGCGAAATGGAGGGGTAAAAGAAACAGAAAAAGAACGGTAGGTCGAGAGGAATAGAAACAGGAGGTATCAAGGAATGAGAAGACAAGAATCAGAAGCAAGAAAGAATGAGATAATTAGACAAATGGGACGACTGGCGAATGACCTTGAAGAACTTGAGCATGAGACTTCAGATGAGGGGGTAGAGGAAGATAGAGAAAGCATATTGGACCTTTATATCCCCAGAGGACTACGCAATATCCATAGACTCCCCAAGCCAATGCTATGAGCAAACTCAAGAAAGCAGGAATAGGGCTGGGAATATTTCTGGGAATACTGGGGGCACTGTTGCTGTTCCTCAGGTTGCTACTTCCCAAAAGAAGAGGGTCAGAGTTCTACATACCTAGGGTAGATAAGGACTTCTATATCCCCAAGGTAAGCAGGGATTTCTATATTCCTGGGATAAGAAAATCCAGGTGAATTTGCCCAAGGCCTGGTCTGCTGACTAAAGTCCGTATGCCTTTCATTTCTCTCCTATCTTTATTATCCTATTGGTCCTCTCAATAAATTCGGGATGTAGATTCTCCGCTTCTCCGATGGAATTCTTGATTTTGTCTGATTTAATAAAGTAATGTTTTACCCCACCAATTCTCCGAGCAATACCAAAGCGGCTTCTTTATCCAGAGGTTGGTTATTGTTGCCACATTTGGGCGATTGGATACAAGATGGGCAGCCATCCTGGCAGGGGCATTCCTTAATCAAGTTTAAGGTAGCTTGCCAAAGCTTTTCTACTATCTCAAATCCTTTTTCAGCAATGCCAATGCCTCCAGGATAGGCATCATAGATAAAGATTTGTGCTTTACCTGTATCAGGATGAAAAGGAGTGGAAACACCGCCAATGTCATTTCGGTCGCAAAGGGCAAACAAGGGAAGTATGCCGATGGCGGCATGTTCGCAAGCGTGCAAGCCACCGTGAAAATCAAGTCCACTTGCAGCTATCCTATCAACTGCCTTTCGGGGCAAATCAAACCACAAAGCCTTGGTAGGAAAGCTTTGGGGTGGCAAATCAAGCGGTTCTTCCCCAATAACTTCCTCAGTGAACTGCCTCTTCTTTTTGAAGCCGACCACTGTGGTGGTGACATCAACATCTCCAAAATAGACCTTTACCCTGTGGCAGTCCTTTACCTGGACTATTTTTACCACTTGAATGTCAGTGAGGTCCTTGGTTTGTGTATAGTAATCACTATAAGCTGGCACGGCTGAAGCAATATGCCTGACCAAGTCGAGCTCAGTTATAATGTAGGATTCGCCTTGGTGGAGATAGATAGCGCCAGGGTGTATTTGAAAAAAGGCAACGCTAGCTTCTACGGTCTCCAATACAGAACCTTGGGAGATATCAATTATGGCATATTGCCCCGACGTCGCCCTTATATTTACGTCCTGCGCGGGATAGGCAGAGATAGGAGAGGGATACCATCTCTCACGGCGTTTTCTTATCTTACCTTCTTGTTCCAATTCAGCTAGTGCAGCATCAAAGGCTAGACTAAAGATTTCCTTGTCGTTATCATCTAATGGTTCCTCCCAGGCAGCACAAAGGAGATGAGGCTTTAGGATATAAGGGTTAGCCCAATTGATTAAGGCGTTGTCAAAGTTTTTACCGAAAAAGAAATCTGGATGATGCATTAAATATTGGTCAAGAGGGCTATCCTGAGCGATAAGAAATCTCAGGGAACTATGGATGCTTCGCCCGCTGCGTCCTGCTTGCTGCCAAGCGCTAGCAATACTTCCAGGATAGCCGGTAAGCACTGTTGCCTCCAAATCGCCGATATCTATTCCCAATTCCAAAGCAGTTGTTGCCACCAGACCGAGGAGATGACCTTCGAAGAACTGGTGCTCAATTTGGCGTCTCTCCTCAGGAAGATAGCCTGCACGATAAGGACTGATAAGTTGCGCCAATGAGGGAGATAAGCGAGATTGAGAGTAAATATAAATAAGCTCGGTTAGTTTTCGAGTGCGAGCAAAGACGAGGCTACGAATATTTTTCTGAATAAGCTCAGTAAGAAGGAAGGCTGCCTCACTGTTAGAACTGCGCCGACTACTCTTAGCTTCATCGAGGACTGGTGGGTTCCAAAAGGAGAAGTACTTTTCACCATGTGGTGAACCATCTTCAACAACTGCTTCAAAGGGTAAACCAGTTAGATTTTGGGCATGCTCTTTGGGATTGGCGATGGTTGCTGAGCAACAAATAAACTGGGGACTTGAGCCATAATGAGCACAAAGCCGCCGCAGTCTCCTCAAGACATTAGCTACATGAGAGCCAAAAACACCTCGATAAACATGAGCCTCGTCAACCACTACATACTTCAAGTGGCGGAGTAGCTTGGACCACGATTGATGGTTGGGTAAAATGCCTAGATGAAGCATATCCGGATTGGTGAGTACTATCCTAGCTTGTCTCTTTATAACAGCCCTTTCGCTCTGCGGCGTATCACCATCAAAGGTAGCTATGGCTCCTTCAGAAAGGAGTTTAGGCAAGGCAAGTTGTTTCAGGCTGCGTAATTGGTCTTGAGCTAAAGCTTTAGTGGGAAAAAGATAAAGAGCATAGCTATTCTTATCAGTTAAAATCGCCTCAAGTGTTGTTAGGTGATAGCACAAAGTCTTGCCACTGGCACTGGGAGTGGCTATTATCACATTCCTCCCATCGAAGATGGCATTCACCGCCTCCGCCTGGTGGCTATAAAGACGTGATATGCCCAGGGATTCAAGGCGTGTCTTTAAGGTAGAGCTAAGGGGCCTATCTAGTTCACTGAAGGTAGCATCTTGCGAGGGAATATGTTCAATATGGACAATCTGCTGCCTGTAGTCAGGCAAAGTAGCAAGGTGATGGAGAAAAACAGCAGCATCCATCTATTATTTAAGGAACAGAGAAAATTTCTACTTCCGAACGCAATAACTCTAAATCGGGGTAATTCTGGGCAACAAACTTCACTACGCTGGATAAAGTCTCATCAGCGTGTCTTCTATGGTTGCTAACACAAGCTATGCCTAAAGTGGCTAATTGCCATAAACCCTGGTTATCAACTTCAGCCACGGAGACGTTATACTTGTTCTGTAGCCGTGCAATAACAGACTTAATTACCTGTCTCTTGCCTTTAAGGGAGTGGTTCTCAGGAAGGCGAAGCTCAATTAGGCATACACCAACATTCATCCCTCGGTACTAGCTAAGTCTATATAGAGGGAGACACCACAGTCAAGCTCGTAATTCACGTTCTTAATCCACGAATAACATTCTAGGAGCAAAGCTACCCTCCGGGGAGGATAATCCCAGGGAATGTTAGCCTTCAGGCATACTGGATTTTTGTTGACAAAGGCACGGGAGCTGAATATTATGGCCATATTAAGGCCGAAGTGGCCAGATGATTAAAATGCTTTAGTTATCCTACACGGACTAGTAACGTATCTGATCTAGATTCTCAACCCCCGAAGTCAGAAGATTAGAAAGGAGTAGCTGTAATGAGCAGGAAAATAGAGGAGAAACATGAACTTGGTACTTATACGGCGGAATTTTTGGAGGAGATGAAGTCTCTGGGAGAGGACCGGAATACACAGTTTCTTCCGGATTCAACATCCGAAACAATGGCTAGGTTAGGTGGTCGTACCCTGGGCATATTTCTCGCCAACATTATGTGTCCTCTTGCTGAGAAATTTGGTGACGAAGTCTGGGAAATAGTTAAGGAAACGATGTACGAGATTGGCCGCCAGCGAGCAGCGACTATGGTGCGAACTATGAAAATCGATGACTTGGAGGATGCTCGTTGTATTGGTAGGATAATGGATCTGGAAGACAATAACTCAGGCATCAGGGGTGAGTGGGTTGAGTTTGGGAAGAAGAGGGCAGTGAAGCATGAATATAAGTGCCCCTTAGATACGCCATGTAAAAAGTGCCCTAAGGTCTGTAGTGTGCTTTTGGAGGCTCTGGAACAGGGTACTATGGATGGCCTTGGTATCAAACTCAAGAATCCTATCCTTTTAACGAAGACGCTTCCCGCAGGTGATCCATATTGTGAGGTAGTAATCGAGCTGGAGAATTGATACTGGATTGTATGAATTAAGGAAATGGCACTAAAAATGGCGCTAGAGCGAGCAACTGCAAATTACGTGGCATTAAAGGCGGGAGTTCAAGAGTTGGCTGAGGGCCCGGCAGGTAATACCGCTATTGAGGCTAAGCTCAGGAAGTTATCCCAGGAAGACATCCCAAAGAGGTGCCCAACGCACTATCTTGGCAACTCATTCTTAGCTTGTTGAGAATACTATTGTCATATTTCCCTAGGAAAGTTGGGCTGCCTTTTCTCCCAGAAAGCCTGTAAGCCTTCTTCAAGCTCTCTTGCATTAGCTTGGGCTCCAGCTACAAGCTCGGCTTCGCACAAACACCAGTTATACATCCTTTCTACTGAGGCTGCATTAATCATCTTTTTGTTTATCCTATTTGCCGTAGGGGCCTTCGAGATAATTTTCCCTGCCATTTCCATTGCAGCATCCATTAGTTGCTCCTGTGGCACAACCTTATCCGCTAACCCCATCGCCAGTGCTTCTTGAGAACTAACCTTATCACAAGCCAGAATCATCCTTTTGGTATTAGATGGGCCAACAAGGGCAAGAAGACTATATGAGCAGCTAAGCGAGTAAATGAAGCCTAAAGCAGTTTCAGGTATGCTAAAGTAGGCTTTTTCGGATACAATTCTAAAATCGCAATTCGTGGCTATACATACCCCTGCCCCGATGCATAGACCATTGACAGCAGCAATAGTTATTTGGTCTAAGTTCCCTAAGCCTCGCATAATTTCCTGCCCATTTCTCTGGTAAAGCCTTTCATTAGGCTGTGGATTTTGGTACCACTGCTCTCTGCCTTCCTTGCTCACATCAATCCCCGCGCAAAATGCCTTCCCTTCGCCAGTAAGTATCACAACACGTGTCCTTAAATCTGTTCTCAGATCCTCATTTAAATTTTTTAGGTCTTGCAGGAGTGAGAAGCTTAATGCATTATATTTTTTGGGGCGGTTTATTTTGACTATGGCAATCTCACCTGACTTTTCTACTATGAGATTACCGTGTTTTATTTCTTCCATATTAATCTACTTCTCACAGACTTTGTGCTTAACCTATTTCCTCTCTATTACAAAACATGCGCTTCAATTTCAAAAAACAGCCTCGCTGTATTCATGTACAAGTATAGTTTGAATTAGTAGCAAGCCTTCCTCTCGACTCACCTAGAAACAATGACTTGGGATTATCCATCAATATTCTGGCTGTAGTTAGTAACTGCTGCTCAGCTTCCCCACCGTGTGTTATCTCTCTCGATTGTCTAAGATATGCGGATTAAATCACATATCTTAGGTTGGGGGCAATGCTCTTGTGCTCCCTTCCTCAATTATGTGGAAGCAGCTATGAGATGGTGCAAATCATGGAGCATTTCGATCTTTGTATTCCGTCTCTCAGCAAAACTGTTAGTGGTACTATTATAAGAACGGTTTAGGATGGGCTTCCTTTATCCTTTGAGTCTAAAGTTGGAGTTGATTAGGTTCAAAAGCCTGACTGTCTTCTCTCTGCCTTCTTGCCTGTAGGGCTCCCTTATTCTCTCTTTGAGAAAGAGATAGGCATCACCAAGTGCCATGACATCCATAAGGATGTAGTCTTTGGCCGCTCTTGTAACCTGTCAGATGTCAGGGGAAGACTGCCCTGCGTTCGTGAGCGACAAAGGTTTTGAGAAGTGTGCCTTACTGCCAGGAATAGGTGCCCGGCTTGCTGCCCAGATTATTATCGAAGACATGGAAAGGGGTAAAGCAAGAGAATCCTGACTTAACCCTTGCGATGTCAAGCAAGTCATAGAAACTCTACCAAACCAGAGTAGCTACCCTTCTGAAAGGCGTTGAAGATGCGACCCCGAGGGGATTCGAACCCCTGATCTCCACCGTGACAGGGTGGCATGTTAAACCGCTACACCACGGGGCCTCAAAATGGGAATCCACCGCGAAGTATATAAAGGGAGTATCTCAATGTCAAACTCTACTTCTTGCCTAGTACTCGATTAGCAACTGCCTACTCTGCATCTCCAAGATGCCTTCGCAAAGTCTGGTTATTCACTGGTCAGAATAATATTATTCTATAGCAAAATACTTGGTATAGCCGTAGCCGCTAAAAAATCGA
>CAZQBR010000070.1:0-7852 GCA_964591975.1 uncultured Dehalococcoidales bacterium | reverse complement strand
TATATGTGAGGTGAGAGATGGAAGAGCGAAAATTAGCAGTGCGGAAGATACAACTACATCCCGAAAAATGCACCGGGTGCATGATATGTTTGATGGCTTGCTCGTTGAAGTACGAAGGAGTAGTCAATCCCCTGAAGGCTCGAAGCAAGATTGTCAAAAATGGCGAGGTAGTCAGCAAGATACTATTATCCCCTGATTGCACCTTCTGCGGCCTTTGCTGTAGCGTTTGCCCTTATGATGCTAGAGTGCTAAAGGAGGTTTCTTAAGATGGAAGTATACGGCTATGCTGGCAAAGTCTTACGCCTAGACCTTAGCTCGGGCTCAATACGGACAGAAGATTTGGACATGGATATGGCTAAGAAATACTTGGGGGGACAGGGCACAAACACCAAGTTGGCTTACGATATGATAAAGCCTGGCGTAGACCCTCTAGGGCCTGAAAATGTGGTGTTGCTTGGAGCTGGACCTCTGTGTGGAACTCATGCTGCATCAGCAACGAAGGTAATGATGACCACTAAATCTGCTATAAATGGTTCTATTGGGACGGCGGGAGGTTGTGGTTTTGCTCCAATGCTTAAGTGGGCTGGCTATGACGGTATCGTGATTACAGGCTCCTCTCCCAAGCCCGTTTATTTGCTTATATTAGACGATGAGATAAAACTGTGTGATGCCTCAGATATATGGGGCAGAGACATTTTCGAGTCCACGGATACCCTGCGTGAAAAGCACGGGAAAGAGGCTAATGTAATCTGCATCGGTCAGGCAAGCGAAAACTTGTGTCGTATCTCCCTCGCCTTTATTGACAAAATAGCACACTTAGGAAGGGGCTTTGGCGCAGTTTTAGGGTCAAAGAAACTCAAAGCAATAGTTGTTCGCGGCACCAAAGGGATAAAGATAGCAGATGTGGATATGTTCTATAAGATGTTCGATTCCCTGATGAGCCGTGCGAGAGAAGACCGCGGCCGCCCACGATGGATAAAATATGGATTGCAGGCGGTTATCGAGCCCTGGTTCGATAATGGCCTGATACTGGTAAACAACAGACGTAAAGTGCCTGATGAAAAGGAAATGAAAGCAAAGTTTGGCATGAAGGCATGGGATGAGGTGTTAGAACTTCATCCCTGGGCAGGACCTTCCTGCATAACCTGTGATAAAGTCGTCGCTAAGATTAAAAAGGGCGAGTTCAAGGGGCTGGAAACAACTGCCTCGTTCACCCCAGCGCTTGGCGCAGCATTTGGCCCCGGCTTCAACATGAGCCTTAATAGGGCTGTCAAATGCCATGATATGTTCCAGCGCTATGGTCTAGACGAAATAGACGGCGCATACCTTATAGATTTAGTTGTGGACCTCTACAACAATGGGCTGATAAGCAAAGAGGACCTGGGGATGGAACCAAAATACAACTTTGAAACTGTAGTCGAGGCAACGGAGAAGATTGTAAAAAGGGAAGGTTTTTGGGGCATTGTAGCTGATGGCATACCAGCCGTGCTTGAGAAGGTACCAGGTGCAGATGAATATGCCATAAGTCAGAAAGGACTTATCGAGTATTTTGATGGACGAATGGTTTTTGGCGTTGAGACGTTCACTGATGCTATGCTGAATCCAAGGGGAGGGCAAACACAAGCGCTGGTGAGAACCCCGAGCACTGCTATGCCTGGCATAGCTAGAGCAACTGTTGAGGGTACTATTGCTTCAAGCTACTATATACCTGCCGCGGCTCGGCGGAGGATATTTCCTGCTGAGGAAAAAGAAACCTGGAACGTACCCAGATTGGCACGCTATGTTCAAGATATAAATACTGGCTATAACTGCCTCGGGGTATGCTATCGCTTCATGATAGGCAGGCTATGGAACCCAGTGATTGCTGGAGCTGTTTACTCTGCAGTCACCGGTACGGCGATGAGTGCAGAGGAGTTCACGAGGATCAGCGAGAGGGTATTCAATTTGCAAAAGGCTGCCAATATTCGCGAGGGGTTCGACAGGAAAGACGACGGATTCCCAAAGAGATGGCTAACGGAGCCCGTAAAATGGGGCGACAAGGAGATTTACCTCCAAGACTACACCAAGACCCGCTATATTGATGAGAAGGGAGCCGAAGCAATGCTCGATGACTACTACGATGAGAGGGGGTGGGATATAAAGAGAGGAATTCCCACGAAGGGAAAGCTTGTTCAGCTGGGGTTGCCTGATGTTGCTGCAGACCTCGAAAAGAGAGGTATGCTAGAAGTCCAATAATTGCACCGATAATTGCTTAACTACCTGAGAACGTTCTCAGGAGAGCTTACATCCCTTGGCATGCAAGGCAAAAGTGGTTGGGAGAAGGCCCAGACCGCGGGAGCAATCGCAATCATGTTTGCCTGTTGTGAGTTCCACTGTAGAGCACTTCCCCTCTCCGATGCATATAAGGTTTTTAGCACCCGTGACCATCACTGTATCAGCCATTCTATCTTCCACAAGGGCCTTTGCAGGAAGAGCCCTGAATCACCACCAGCAAGAGAGTAATTGTTCTTATATACAACAGGAGCAGGATTTGTTTGACGTGAGCATGTTCAGGCAAGAGAAGTGACACTAATAAGGACATCAATATCTTTGGGCTTTACAGCCAGAATACCATCGAGGCATCTCTTTGCTGCTTCCTGAAACAAATCCACGATATGTGCCTGTCTCACACCAAAATTAGATACCCCAGTTGCGACAATACATGCTTTTCCCTCATTCGCGATAACTCTCTTATCTTATATCTCAGACCTTGCCCCCCACTCTTGATTCTTATTTTTCGCCATTAGAAGATAGTCGGATATTCTCTTAAAAAATGAGGGATAAAGAAGGGTTCTAAAGTAAGTCCTACCAGGTGAAGATAGGCTCTTTGTCAGTGATGATTTTTTTGATTGTGGCTAATTGATGCCGGGTATGCTTGGGAAGGGTAAACATAGCTTGGTGGGTGAGTCCATCGTAAGACTTCGGGTCTCTCGACATTCTTACTGAGATTCTGGTATCGATTTCCTCGGGTGTCAGTTCAGCAGGGTTGAGGCTTTGAGATGCGGAGATGAATCCCCATAAGCTCATAAATGAAGGTACATATGCCTGATAAGGACGAACTACGGGGAAAGTGGCTCTTAAAGTGCTGGCAATAGCAGCGAAGTTTTGCGATTCATTCCAGCCAGACGGCTCAGCTTGCACAGACATAATGCCGTTGGGCTCTAGCCTTTGCTTAACTATCTGGTAGAACTCTTGGGTATATAACAAGCGGGCTGGTCCCTTGGCTAAAGGGTCAACTAAGTCAACAATGATGACGTCAAACTTCTCGTCGTTTTCCTCCAAGTATTTTCTAGCATCGGTAAAGTAAAGCTCGGCACGGGAGTCATCAAAGGAGTTTTGATGGAAAGAAGGCAAAAAGCGACGACAAGCCTCTACCACTTCTTTATCAATATCTACCATGACAGCCTTTTTTACTGTCTTATGTGCCAGAACCTCGCGAAGAGTAGCCCCTTCCCCTCCTCCAGCAATAAATACTCTCTCCGGCCCGGGGTGAGTAAGCATAACTGGATGCACTAGAGCTTCATGATAAATAAACTCATCCGTCTCGCTGGATTGGATTTTGCCATCAAGGGTAAGACAAACACCGAAGCTGCCAGTATTGATAATGTCTATGGATTGATACTTACTATGGCTCGAATATATCACCCTTTCAATACTATGCAACATAGTAAGATCGGGGCTAACATAGTCGTGGAACCATTTATGTTTATCCGGGTCGTTGTCTTTCACTTTGCGCACCTAACCTGGCTTTCCTCCATAATTCCCCTTCTCAACTCGATGATGGAGTGGTTTTTAGCTTCCAGGCTTTCTATTATCAGCCTCGCAGCCTTTTCAGGTTCTACATCATCTCCACAGGTGAAAACGTCTACGGCAGCATATCCATGCTCAGGCCAAGTATGTATGGAAATGTGCGATTCAGTAATATTGACCACTCCACTCACCCCGTAAGGGGAAAAATGGTAGAAGGATTGGCCCACCACGGTAGCCCCACACTGAATGGCAGCTTCATTGAGACAATCTTTGAGAAAATCTAAGTCATTTAGCACCTCCTGATTGCAATTTTTAAGTTCTAGTAGCAGATGTCTTCCCAGCGCATTCAAATCACCTTCCTCCTTTGAGATTCTTGAGCCTTTCTAAGGCAACAGAGCAAATTTTATACAATATGCCTGCCTTTATCAATATTTACCTATGGATTTCTGCTAAAATACTACTTGGTGTAGTTGTGTCTACAGAGAAAGAACTAGTTACTGTTTACACTGCCAGGCAAATGGAGGCACAAATACTCAAAGGGCGACTGGAGAGTGAGGGCATCCCAGCTCTACTAAGTTATGAGAGCGCTGGATTGGTTTATGGTCTTACTGTTAATGGGCTAGGCGAGGTAAGAATATTGGTGCCAAAACATTTAGTTAATGAAGCAAAGGAAATCTTAAGGATTTGAGGCTATGACTACAAGATTGGAGCGTATAACTCAACACCGCCTGGACAGCCTGAGCAGGATTCGAGGCTGGGGGATAAACCCTTACCCTAACTCTTTTCACCGCAGCCATACCATTAAAGAAGCGATAATTCTTTTCGAACAAGGGGAGGACTCCCAGGCTAGGTCTCTCGCTGGCCGCGTTACAGCCAAGCGTAAAATGGGCAAGATGACCTTTTTTGATATTCATGATGGCTCGGAAAAGATACAGCTCTCTTTTCGCTACAACCTCCTTAGTGAAGAGAAATACAAATTTCTCCAGGAAATTGACATTGGCGATATCATCGGAGCCCAAGGGAAACTTTTCCGAACAAGAACAGGGGAGGTCACCCTGGAAGTAGCTGATTTTACCATGTTATGTAAATCTCTTCGCCCATTGCCAGAGAAATGGCATGGCTTGGTTGATGCAGAAAAGCGCTATCGGCAGAGGTATCTTGACCTCATCTCCAGGGAAGAGAGTAGAAGTATATTTATGCTGCGCAGCCGTAGCATCACCGCTATAAGAGATTTCTTAAATAGGCGGGGTTTCATGGAAATGGAGACGCCGGTGCTCCAGCCACAGCCTGGTGGAGCGCTAGCACGCCCTTTTGTCACTCATCATCATGCTCTTGATGAACACCTCTACCTGCGCATTGCCCTGGAGCTTCACCTCAAGAGATTGATAATAGGCGGCTTGGATAAAGTCTATGAAATGGGGCGTGCCTTCCGTAATGAAGGCATTTCTACCAAACATAACCCCGAATTCACCTTGCTCGAATGCTATCAAGCTTACAGTGACTATAATGATATGATGGAATTAATTGAGGAGATGACTTGCCATATTGCTCAGGAAGTTCTAGGCGGTACCACAATTACTCATGGTGATGAAACTATTGACCTTACTCCTCCTTGGCGGAGGCTCTATCTGCGCCAGGCAATAAAAGACCGCTGTGGCATTGATTTCGAAGATTATCCTGATGTTGCTTCTTTGAGATCGAGGATGGCAGAGCTGGGAATGGATGTTGATATCAGTAAAGAGAGAGGCAGACTGATAGATGAATTAATCTCCACTTTTCTTGAGCCAAATCTTGTTCAGCCAACCTTTCTCCTAGATTATCCCGTGGAGATGTCGCCTTTGGCTAAGAGGAAGCAAGGCAATGACCACTTGGTAGAGAGGTTTGAGGTCTTTATTGGTGGCATGGAAATTGCCAATGCCTTCACTGAGCTCAATGACCCCGTGGACCAGAGAGAGCGCTTCCGCCGTCAACTGGAACTAGGAAGTGGAGGCTACACCATACCAATAGATAAAACCGATCTGGCAAAAGCAGCGATTGAATCAGGTGAGGAAGTAGATACGGAAGTCGAGGTTGCTGATGAAGATTTTCTTCAAGCTTTGGAATACGGAATGCCGCCTACTGGAGGCCTGGGAGTAGGAATTGACCGCCTGGTGATGTTGCTCACTGGCCAACAATCCGTTCGTGAGGTGATACTTTTCCCTCAATTAAAGACAAAGCCGGAGCCCTGACTGCGAATGAAGTGAAAAGGAAGGAATGAATGCTTGATATCAGACTTATCCGTGAAAACCCTGAGCTTGCTCGCCAGGAGTTGGAGAAGAGAGGCGATACGGCAAAGTTGGAGAGCATTGTTGAGGTTGATGGACACTACCGAAATTTGCTTCATCAAGTGGAAGAGCTACGGGCTCAGCATAACAAGGTAAGTAAGCAACTGGGGAAAACTAGGGAGAAGCCTCCTCAGCTTATTGCTGATATGAGGCAGACAGGAGAGAAAATATCCTCTCTGCAACAGGAAACCAGCCAAATTAAGATCAAGCTTGAGTCCTTACTGCTAGAATTACCCAACATACCTCACCCCAGTGTGCCTTTGGGGAAAAATGAGAATGACAACACTGTAGTGCGTAGTTGGGGTGAGCCGAAGGATTTCCCCTTCGAACCGCTGCCCCATTGGGAACTGGGGAAGGGATTAGACATAATAGATTTCCCAAGAGGAGTAAAGCTCTCGGGGAGCCGATTTTACGTTCTTAAAGGATTGGGGGCACACCTTCAGCGGGCGCTAATCTCGTTTATGCTTGATTTGCATGTAAAAGAGCATGGCTATAAAGAAATCTATCCTCCTTTTATGGTAAAGCGAGAATGCATGGTAGGCTCAGGAAATTTGCCCAAGTTCGGCGATAATCTATATCATGATGACGAGGATGACTTCTGGTTTATACCCACGGCGGAGGTACCGTTAACTAACCTTCATCGGGATGAAATATTAGATGTGAATAGCTTGCCTATTTATTATGTTGCGTACACTGCTTGTTTCCGACGCGAAAAGATGGCTGCTGGGAAAGATACCCGAGGTATCAAGAGAGGGCACCAGTTCGACAAAGTTGAACTTTATAAGATTACCGAACCAGAAAACTCCGACGCAGAGCTGGAAAAGCTGGTAGTTGATGCTGAGGATGTATGCCGCAAATTAGATATCCCTTACCGCGTGGTGCAACTATGTACTGGCGACCTTGGTTTTGCTGCCTGCAAAACGTACGATGTTGAAATGTGGGCACCCGGTTGTGATGAGTGGCTCGAGGTTAGCTCCTGTAGCAGTTGCAGCGACTTTCAGGCAAGGCGAGCTAACATCCGATATCGCCCTGAGCCTGGTGCTAGACCGAGCCTTGTTCACACGCTCAATGGCTCAGGACTGGCTTTGCCTCGGGTCTTCATCGCCGTGCTGGAGAACTATCAACAAGCTGATGGCACTGTATTAATACCAGAGGTGCTAGAGCCCTATATTCACACAGATATAGTTCAAAATTGAATTTCCCTCCTGGCGCCAGCTCCACTTAGCTCCACCATGTCAAAAGTGTACTCGTTCATACGGCTGAGAATACATGTTTTCCTTATTTGCTATTGCAAGGCACAAAGTGCCGAAGCACTCTCGCAGCGTGGGAGCTTGCCTCCCGCCAGAAGAAGGAAATGAATGGCTAGTCTCGTAAGATTGCCACGCCCTGGTTGCCACCTTTCGTTCGCAACCTTGGCTCACCGCAATGAAATAAAAAGCTGGTCGAGATGTTATCCATCTATCTGAACTAGGTCAAAGGGTTTGGAAGTTGCCCTTAAATCACTCCCTATGCTTTTCAACACTGCAGGAAATCGCTCATGATATAATCCAGATTGTATAGGAACGGTGAAGGTAATCCTTCCATCTCTTTTCAAGGTTTTGCCCATCTATCTGAATGGAGGTGGGTAAGATTAGGATTTGTTAGCTTGCATTATTATGTGGCATAATAAATTAGCTCGTAAAGATGGAGGGATCGCATAGTGGTCTAGTGCGGCCGCCTGCTAAGCGGTTACCCTGAGA
>CAZQBR010000069.1:5855-7927 GCA_964591975.1 uncultured Dehalococcoidales bacterium | reverse complement strand
AGCTTTCAGGAAGAGAAAACCTGATATATTTCGCTACTCTCCTGGGGTATTCCCGAAATCAAGCAAATCAGTTGGTAGCTGGAATGCTTGAAAGTGTTGGGCTTTCTGAAGAAGCCGATAAGAGAGTAGAAAAGTATTCTGGCGGCATGAGGAAAAAGCTGGAAGTCACTACGGCGATTTTCCCTAGTATAAGAGTTCTCATCCTGGATGAGCCAACGACCGGACTTGACCCTACTGCCAGAAGAGCCTTCTTCAGTCTGGTTCAAGAGATCATGGACAAGAAAACCAGTATTATCCTGATTACTCATATCGGGAGTGATGCCGAGCTAGCCTCAAGAGTGGGATTAATAAACAACGGTAGAATCATAGCCGAAGGCACTCCTGATGAGCTTAAGAAGGAACATGCTGTCGAGGACGTGATTACTGTAGAGACGGCTGTAAAGACCGATAGTGTGCTCTCTGTATTGAAGGGTTTTAGCATCGATGGAAGGGTAGCAGCAGCAGAAACTGGCTATAAGATCTACTCACGAGATGGGGACAGAATACTGGCCGAGGTGGTAAGAAGTCTTGATAAAGCCGGGCATAAGGTATCGCGTATCGAAATGGCGAGGCCAACCCTTGAAGATGTCTTTTTCAGACTGACCGAAAGGAGTATGCAGGAGGCAAGTGCATAATTGAGGCAGATATCTGGGGCCTTCAATAAAACACTTAAGGAACTGCTCAGGGAGAGGGCGGCGCTGTTCTGGACCATAGCATGGCCGATTATTTGGGTAATAATCGCAAGCTTTTCATTTACCGGTAGTGCCCCTCAAGAGGTAATTCCTCATATCAAGGGTGCGGTTACTATTTCGATGATGGTTTTTGCGCTGATGATAGGCAGTATGGCTAACCTCCCCGCCAGTATTGCCGGAGACAGGGCGAATGGCCTGCTTGCCAAGCTGATATCAATGCCCATAAAACCGTACAAGGATTTCATCGGTAGAATCTCGGCCGTGGTTATCCTTTCTTTGTTGGCAGCGGCCCTGGTCGTAGTGATTGGCCTCGCCACCGGCGCACGTTTCACTGGCACTGGAGTCGAGATTCTACAGGCGATTGGCTTCATCTGTTTGATAATCTGCGCCTCTGCCGGATTGGGACTCATCGTCGGCACTTTGATTAAACATCTCCAGGGCGCAATTATGACCGGAGTTGGTATTGCAGTAATAACATCAGCCCTATCAGGCCTGTTTGCTCCGTACGAGGTTCTGCCAGTACCACTTCAGATATTTTCTCGAGTCTATCCCATCTCATCAGCACACGCGTCGATTGTTTCCTTACTGGCCGGGCCAGAGGTGGCTGGTTATAATCCTTTGACCTCCGGTCAGATAACCCTGACCATAGTTATATCTCTCGTATTTCTCTTGGTCGGGACAGTCTTATACTCGCGACTCGGCTGGAAACTCGAGTGACTAAAATCTCCGGAGTACTGCTCATGTGTGAGAACCTTGTAGCTGCTTTAATTATGCTAGAGTAATCTCAGGATGTAAGTTAAAGGAGGAGAATGCGATGGCTGAAGGAAAAGTCGAAATTGTGAGCCTGGATGAAACCAATATAGATAGGGAGGATGTGGTCTGTGTTAGAGGAGCGCAGAATAAGGAGGGCATCGACCTGAAAAAGGCGTGGCTTAAGGATAGGTTCAAGGAGGGGCTGAAGTTCAAGAAGCTGATTGTAGACGGCAGGTCATGGGGATTCATCGAATATCTGCCGGCAGAGAGCGCCTGGAGACCAGTTCTTGCCCCCGGCTACATGTTCATTGACTGCATCTGGGTAATTGGCCGGCAAAAAGGCAAGGGCTATGGGAAGCTCCTTATAGATGAGTGTATTAAAGACTCCAAAGGTATGAACGGAGTCTGTGTTGTTGCCAGCGACAAGCCCTCCATGGCCGGAAAAGAATTGTTTCTAAAGAAAGGATTTGAAATCTATGACACCGCACCTCCCACCTATCAATTACTGGTAAAGAAAATGAAGAGTGCTCCTCCACCTAGATTCACTGAGAAAGCTAAGAAAGCCAATCTTGACGATAAAGACGAAGC
>CAZQBR010000069.1:0-5755 GCA_964591975.1 uncultured Dehalococcoidales bacterium | reverse complement strand
CCATCTTGCCCATTATGTGTCGGAAGCCAGATATTCCACCATATGCTCCGGAGCATATTTCCCTGCCTGTTTCCACGGTTTCCGGTTCACCTCTACCCACTTCATCAAAGCTATATAGCTCATAGTTATTAGGGTCTTTCAACACGCCATCAGCGTGAATACCAGAACTGTGAGCGAAGGCGTTGGCTCCGACACCTGGCTGGTTTATGGAGATGGGAACCCTGAAGGCATAGCTAGCAAATCTGGCTATTTTCCATGCCTTGGTCAAATCGATAGGATTTCCCAGTTCATATTGTTCGGCGAACCCTCTAGACTTAGTGACAGCTAGAATTGTGGCCACAAGGTCAGCATTACCAGCTCTTTCCCCAATTCCATTGATTGTAGTATTGATGTAGGCATCTTGCCCTCCATCTAAGGCCCCCTTAGCCCCAGCCATGGAATTAGCAACAGCCATCCCCAGGTCACCATGGCAGTGAGTCTCAATAGGAATCCCCACATTCTGCGCTAGCATTTTGATGGTCTCGTAAATGGTAAAGGGGTTATCGTAGCCCAGGGTATCACAGTATCTAAACCTCTGGACTCCGTGTTCCTTGGCTGCCAAAGCAAATTCGACTAAGAAATCCGTATCTGTCCTTGAGGCATCCTCAGCGTTTACCCCTATGCTTTCAGCCCCATGCGCTCGAGCAGCTTCCACAGCATCAACCATAATTTTTAAGATGTCCTCTCCGCTCTTTTTCCCCAAGAATTTGCCGCGAATCATCTGTTGTGACGTAGAAATGGACAAGTTAAGATGCCGAATATTAGGAACAAGCCTGAAGGCTGCTTCCACATCTGGGATAGTAGCCCTTATCCACCCTTGTAATCTTATGGGCTTTAGGGTTCCCATCCCTGCCAGTTCCAAATTAGCTTGAAGGTAATTTGCTTCATGTCTCGTCGTAGGGAAGCCAAATTCAGATTGGAAGACGCCCATCTCATTAAGATAGATATTAATCATAGTCTTTTCCAGCTTAGATAGGCCAAGGCGCGCAGTTTGAACACCGTCACGATTGGTAACGTCTATAAAATAAATCTTGGGCATGCTTGTTCCCTCCCGATACAAGGATTAACAGGATAAGATAGCACTATTCCCCTGAGTTATCAAATTGATAACGTGCGGTGTCCAGGACATGCTCTATAGTTCCTAAACTACGGGTATACCGAGTACCTAAGAGAGAGAATTGAAGGTCAAGACTTCGCCAACGGAATGCTGATGAGGGATCTAAAGAGTGGCGAGAGTAAATGACTCGATGTCACTGGGGTTTTCGTCGAAATTGGCCTGGTGCCCAACTCCGAGCGAGTAAGCGGACTTATTGAACTCAACAAGTGGAGAGAGGTACCGGTCAGCTGTGCCTGTGAAACCACTGTTCCCGGACTTTATGCTGCTGGAGACGTGGCTGATGTACCGGAGAAGCAGATAGTGGTTGCCGCTGGCGAAGGAGCAAAAGCAGCACTTCAGGCCAATCGCTACTGGCAACGGTTGGCAAGATAGCCTGTTACCGGAGCCTGATTCCTTTTCTCCTGAACCGGCAAGGACTACATCTCCTCCTTGATATCCAGGAAACTCAGGTTGGTTTCTTAAAGTGAAACCCTAGCCACAAGGTACGTAAAAGACCAAACACGATCAAGATAGACCCGGGAATCGTAGCCCTCTCGCTGAAAAGAGTAAGCAGGATTCCACTTGCCAATCCGAAGTTCTTCATTGCGCCCACGAATATCAGGCTGATGATAGTCGCTTGCCTTGCATGAAAGGCCTTGGCGATTAATTCAATGGCATAGCTTAAAACAAAGCTGACCATAATGCCTATTATGGCGAGTCTGAGCAAAACATCGAACTCCCCGAAGAAAGCCTGACGGTTCAATCCGATGATAGTAAAAAGCACTACGAAAAAGCTCCAGTTTACAATTGTACCCCGCCACCTTTCTATATGCTTGGTTAATCCGGTGAAGAGCAATATTCGAGATGCAATTAGAGGAATTAATATTAACTCTCCAAGAAGAATAAGCAGGTCAATCGGTTTGAAGAAACCGGCCCCGAGGAACGAAATCGTTATAGCAGGCGTCAATACTAGCGCAACGAGGTATGCTACCAGCACTGAGACCAGTGAAAAGAGAGTATCTCCGCCCAGTATGTAGGTCCAGGGCACTGCAGCAATCGCAGGCGGCACCGCTGCAATGACAACCAATCCTGTCCATAATTCGCTGTCATTTATCAGCCATCTTCCCATGAGCAAAATTATGCCCCCCATAACAACGTAGTTAATCAGTAAGGCAACAAGTATGCGGCCAGGCATGGTTTTAATAGAGGTAAATTCGCGAGAAGTTATGCTGGTTGTGGATAGGGTCATAACCAGTGCCAGTACCGGCAGTACCAGCGGCTGCGTCCAAACAGCTCCCCGCTCGCCGACAGTGAGACCAAGCACAATGGAAAGAACGAGTATGAAATTCCGGTTTCTGGGTAGAGTACTGATTCTCCTAATCACTCTTTAGACCATTAAGACTTACCGTCCCCATAATATCATGTTAGTTCTTTTCCTCGGCTAGGTATTTTTCAGGGTCTTGGTCAAAGGCTTTCTTGCAGCCCATAGCACAGAAGTAGTATTTCTTTCCCTTGTACTCGGAGGTAGCGGCTGCCTTGCTCTCCTCAACCTCCATCTTGCAAACTGGATCAATCGCCATTAGGACACCTCCTTTGCTTAGTCTGGGAATTTGGTTGGCTTGAATCTTCTTAACCGTAGCGAGTTGGATACCACAGTGATTGAGCTAGCAGCCATGGCGGCCGCAGCTAGGATTGGATTCAGGAATCCATAGTCACCCAGAATGAAATGAAGCCCTGAGGGAACACCAGTTTGCCTGAAGGCAAGATACAGCACTCCTGCTGCCACCGGGATGAGGGCAGCATTGTAGGCAAACGCCCAGAACAGGTTCTGCTTGATAGTCCTCATGATACGTTTACTCAGGGATACAGCGGTTGCGATTCCTGTTAAGTCACCACTAATCAGCGTGATATTTCCAGCTTCCATAGCTACGTCTGTGCCAGTGCCAACAGCGATACCTACATCTGCTTGGGCCAGGGCGGGGGCATCGTTTATGCCGTCCCCCGCCATTGCTACCACCTTGCCCTCTTCTTGCAACTTCTTAACCTCCTGAGCCTTATGCTCAGGGAGCACCTCAGCTAAGACACGGTCAATACCTACACTCTGGGCGATAGCCTCAGCGGTATGTCGGTTGTCTCCGGTGAGCATCATTACCTCAATACCCATATTGTGTAGTGCATCCACTGCCGCTTTGGCATTCGGCTTAAGGGTATCAGCCAGAGCGATGGTACCCGCTATCTGGCTATCTATACTCAGAAACATCACAGTCTTGCCTTCTGACCGCAGACGCTCTGCCTCTTCCCCCATCGCATTCAGGGGGATCCTTTTATCTCTCATTAGCCTGAGGTTACCCAGGAGAAGCTTTTTGCTTTCCACAGAAGCTTCGACACCATATCCCGGAATAGCGTTAAAATCTGACGCTGGGGATATTTCCAGTTTCTTCTTTGAAGCTGCTCTGACAATAGCCTCACCGAGTGGGTGCTCGGAGCCATACTCGGTGGAGGCTGCCAAGCGGAGAATCTCATCTTGTGAAGAAGAGGAGAGAGCGATAATATCGGTTACGTTAGGTTCACCCCAGGTGAGAGTGCCTGTTTTATCGAGCAGCACAGCGCCTATCTTGTGAGACCTCTCCAGCGTTTCGGCACTCCGGATAAGAATACCATGCTCAGCTCCTTTACCTATGCCCACGACAATAGCCGTTGGTGTCGCCAGCCCCATAGCACAGGGGCAGGCGACGATGAGTACTGCCACGAAATTAAGAACGGCATAGGTGAGAGCTGGGTATGGTCCGGTAAAGTACCATACTATGAAGGTAATGGTGGCAATGCCGATCACAATCGGCACAAAGTAGCTGGCAATGACGTCAGCCAGGCGCTGAATAGGTGCCTTACTTCCCTGAGCTTCGTCCACCAGTCGGATAATCTTAGCCAGGGTGGTATCTTTACCTACTCTGGTCGCCTCAAACTTGAAGCTGCCTGTCTTATTAATGGAAGCACCGATAACTTCGTCACCTACTTTTTTCTCTATGGGTATACTCTCCCCAGTAACCGTGGACTCGTCGATGCTGGAATAGCCCTCACGAATAATGCCATCCACGGGCACCCGCTCTCCCGGTCGCACTAGGATAAGGTCACCAACCTGAGCGTCTTCAATGGCAATTTCCTTTTCTTCACCGTCACGGATAATCAAGGCAGTCTTGGGATTCAGTGCGATGAGCTTCCTTATCGCTTCTGAAGTTTGTCCTCTGGCTCGTGTTTCCAAGAAGCGACCAAGCAATATCAGGGTAATAATCATAGCCGAGGTATCAAAGTATAGACCAAGCTCTACCCCTGAAGCAGCAAAGAGGGTAGGAAAGAGAACCGCTATCATGCTATAGAAGTAAGCAGCTGATGTACCCACAGCAACTAGCATATTCATATCAGCTGTTCTGTGCCTTAAGGCACCCCAAGCGCCTCGGTAGAATCGCCAGCCTGCCCAAAATTGTACCGGCGTTGCCAGTACCCAGAGTAAATATGGTTTCCCTGCGAATAGGGGAGCCCACATTAAAGCCATAATTGACGAGGCGAGGACAGCGGCAAAGATAAACCTATTCCGTATGCCTCGGAGTTCTCGTTGGGCAGCGACACTGACATCTTCTGACCTCTCTGTCTCTGCCCCGAGTTCATAGCCAGCGCCTTTCACTGCTCGCCTGAGGTCAGATACATCTGTTCCGTCGGTATACTCTACAGTGGCTTTCTCCGAGGCTAGATTGACACTGGCGGAAATCACCCCGGGCACACTTGAAAGAGCCTCCTCCACTCGGGTGACACAGGAGGCGCAGGTCATACCGCCTACAGGGAAGATGGATTTCTTGGTGGCTACCCCGTAGCCTATTTGAGAGATGATATCCTTTATTTTGGCGAAGTCTACTTTGGAGGGGTCATATTCTATAGAAGCCTTTTCCGAGGCAAAGCTTACGTTTGCCTGCTCTACCCCCGGTGTCTCCGCCAGACCCTTCTCAAGGGTGGCGGCACAGGTAGTGCAGGTCATTCCGGTAATATGGATATGAGCCTTACCTGGTTTCTTACTATTAGGGGTAGACTTGTCAGACATTGCGGTCTCCGCAACTATACCTTGACCTGGAGCTTTACCGCACTTCTAATCCGTAAATTCAACCGCCACTTCTTTTACATCCCAAAGTGGTTCTATCTTCTCCATGATTTCTTGCTTTATGGCGGAAGCAAACTGGTTATCCGCAGGCAAATCTACAATCACCCGTACAGCCCCATTCTTTACTTTGATATCTTGCACCAGATTAGTGCGAACCAGGTCTAACCCGGTTAATGGGTTCATGACTTTTCTCAGGCGCTTACGCACCGTCTCTACCGTAGTCGGCTTTCTCTCCTTAACCAGACCGTGACGCTCCTCATAGTTTTCAATAGCCGAACGTAAACCCTCTACGGCAAGAACCGAGCAATGGGCCTTAATCTTGGGAAGTCCTCCCAGGGCTTCTGAAGCTTCCTTCCAGGTGATGTTCTTAGCTTCATCGAGTGTCTTTCCCTTGGCCAGCTCGGTAATGATGGAACCGGTGGCAATGTTGGAAGCGCAGCCGTAAGATTCAAACTTGATGTCTGTGAGTTTAT
>CAZQBR010000068.1:0-8116 GCA_964591975.1 uncultured Dehalococcoidales bacterium | reverse complement strand
ACGATTCAGGGCATTCATGTATGCCTTGGCACTGGCAACAATAATATCAGTGGAGGCACCACGACCAGTATAGGTTACGCCATCACTCTCGATTCGTATTAGCACTTCACCGATAGCGTCAATTCCTTCAGTAATCGATTTAATGGTGAACTCTGTGAGCTTATTGGGAATGCCAACTATGCGATTTATAGCCTTATATATGGCGTCCACAGGACCCGTGCCCAAAGCAGCATCAGCCACTCCCTCCCCCTCAGGACTAATGAGCCTAACCGAAGCTGTATGGAGGCTATGGTCACCACAGGAGACTTCAACATGGTCGAGGTGATAAAGTTCGGTAGTGATACGAAGTTCTTCAGCAATTAGAGATTCAATATCTCGGTCTGTGATTTCCCTCTTCTTATCAGCTAACTCTTTGAGACCCTGAAAGGCATGGTTCAGAGCTTCCTCACTCAAAGTATAACCAAGCTCGGCCAACCTCTCTTTGAAAGCGTGCCTTCCACTCAGCTTGCCTAGTACTAAGATACTTGAGGGAATACCTATTGACCTTGGATCCATAATTTCGTAAGTGATAGCCTTTTTAAGCACACCATCTTGATGGATGCCCGATTGGTGACGAAAGGCATTTTCACCGATGATGGCTTTGTTAGACTGGATAGAGAAGCCCGTAAGCTCGCTTACAAGGCGACTTGTCCTATAAACTTGTGTAGTATTAATTGCAGTAGTGAGTCCGAAAAAATCCTGGCGAGTTTTTAGCACCATTACAATTTCTTCCAAGGAGGCGTTGCCAGCTCGCTCTCCAATGCCATTAACAGTACACTCAACCTGACGTGCTCCAGCTATTATCGCCTCAAGGCTATTAGCTGCGGCTAATCCCAAATCATTGTGACAATGCACGCTAAGCACAGCTTTATGGATATTGGGTACATGGGCAAGAATACCTTGGATTAAATCGCCAAACTCAGGCGGCGTGATATAACCTACGGTATCAGGAATATTGACCGTAGTTGCTCCAGCATCAATCACAGCTTCCAGAATCTGATAAATATAAGCAGGCTCGGCACGGGTAGCATCCATGGGTGAGAACTCGACATCATCAAGGCAAGTTTTAGCACGAGTCACCATTTCTCGGGACATCCTTAGAATCTCGTCCCGACTCTTCTTGAGCTGATAAGAAAGATGAATATCTGAAGCGGACAGGAAAACGTGGATCCGAGGATGAGCTGCCCCTTTGACTGCCTCCCAGGCTCTATCCACAGCTCCAGTATTAGCAGATGCAAGGGCGCAAATTATGGGGCGTCTTACCTCTTGGGCAATAAGACGAATAGCTTCGAAATCGCCAGGCGAGCTAGCAGGAAAACCTGCCTCGATAACATCTACGCCAAGCCTATCCAGTTGACGGGCTATTTCCAGCTTTTCTTGAGCATTTAAGCTCGCTCCAGCCGCCTGCTCCCCATCTCGCAAAGTGGTGTCGAAGATAATTACCTTGTCCATGGTTCCCTTTTTAATGCACTTTTACTGAAACATACCAATGAAACAATCAATCGAGCGCTTTCCGCTAAGCATACCTCTGCCGCTAGTATTAATCAGGTCTATCATAAGCCGGGCGGCGAGCTAAACTCGCCAATAAGTTCCACCTCGAATAACGTTTATGAAAAGCTTTTGTGGCTTTACTCTGCTTATTATCTTTTTGGGCTCTGTTCATATTTCTAAAGCTATTTTCAGCCCTTCAGCCAGGGCATCATATCTCTGAGCTTTTTGCCCACGATTTCGATTGGGTGCTCAGCCTCTATTCGCTTCATAGCGTTAAAGCTGGGGCGGCCAGCCTGATTCTCTAAAATCCACTCCTTGGCAAAGCTGCCATCCTGAACCTCCGCCAGAATTTTCCTCATTTCTTTCTTCACCAAGTCGTTAATGACCCGTGGGCCACGTGTATAATCGCCATATTCTGCAGTGTCACTTATTGAATAGCGCATATAACTCAAACCACCTTGATATATTAGGTCAACAATAAGCTTAAGCTCATTGAGACACTCAAAATAAGCATTCTCTGGTTGGTAGCCAGCCTCTACTAATGTTTCAAAACTAGCTTTAATCAGGGAGGTAACTCCCCCACATAGTACTGTTTGTTCCCCAAAAAGGTCAGTTTCAGTCTCCTCAGCAAAAGTCGTTTCCAAAACTCCAGCCCTAGTGCAGCCAATGCCCCTAGCATAAGCTAAAGCAATATCTTTAGCTTTACCCGAGGTATCGCGGTAGGTAGCAACCAAGGCTGGGGGTCCCGAACCTTCGGTATAAAGTCGGCGTAGCATATGTCCTGGGCATTTAGGAGCAACCATGATCACATCAATATCAGGCGGTGGTACAATTTGTGAGTAGTGAATATTGAAACCGTGGGCAAACATCAAAAATTTGCCTTTGCTCAGCTCCTTTTCAACTGACTCATAATAGATTTCGCGGTGTAAATTGTCAGGGGCAAGCATAACGATAATATTCGCATCCTTAGTTACTTCGGCGGCACTAGCTACTCTAAAATTAGCACTTTGTGCTGCTTTCCACCCTTCACTGTTAGGCGCTTCGGCAACAATGACTTGACAGCCGCTGTCCCTCAGGTTTTGGGCATGGGCATGCCCCTGGCTGCCATAGCCAATAACGCCAATTGGCTTTCCTTTGATTAGGTCCAGATTAGCATCCTTGTCATAGTAAACTTTAGTCATGATTATCTCCTCCTCATTTTTAACCTTCGATTAGGTAAGTTTTAGGCAGTGCCGCCTCGAGTTAAGGCAATTCTGCCAGTCCTCGTCATCTCTTTAATTCCAAAGCGGCGAAGAAGCTCAAACAGAGAATTTATTTTATCCTCGTCTCCTGTGGCTTCCACCGTGACTGAATCAGCAGCAACATCAACTATATTAGCCCTGAAAATGTCAACAATTTGCATGATCTCGCTTCTTGTTGAAGCGGTAGCATTGACTTTGATTAGGGCTAGCTCTCGGGCTACTATAGCCTCCTTGGTTATATCAGATACTCTAACCACATTGATTAATTTGTCTAGTTGTTTCCTAACCTGCTCTACCTCTGCAGAATCACCGCCAACAACAACAGTCATGCGGGATAAGCCAGGCTGCTCACTACGCCCTACAGCGATACTCTCGATATTAAAACCTCGGCGCCGAAACAGGCTAGCCACCCTGGTCAGGACACCAGGTTTATTCTCCACTAAAGCTACTAGAGTGTGTTTTGTATTAGACAATTCGCCTCTCTAGAAATAATCTCAATAGTTGCTCACCGCCCCTGGCTTTGGCATTTCCAGGATCTCTGGCTTAGGTGTTTCTAAGAAAGTGGCTAAGCTTTCTCCAGGCGGCACCATAGGATAAACGTTCTCCTCCGGCTCAACAAGAAAATCTATAAGAAAAGGTCCAGGGCAATCCATTGCCTTATATATAGCTGGAGCTACCTCATCCCTGCGTTTCACCTTGATTCCAGGAATATCATAGGCTTCGGCAATCTTGACAAAATCAGGATTCCAAAGCTTTGCATCAACGTAGTGGCGCTGGTAAAACAATTCTTGCCATTGTCTTATCATACCGAGATAACCATTATTGATAATTGCTATTTTTACAGCGATGTTCTCTTGGGCTATGGTAGCCAGTTCTTGCATAGTCATTTGAAAACCACCATCACCGGCAATGCACCATACCACTTCCTCAGGGCGGCCAACTTTAGCTCCTATGGCAGCGGGAAGCTCAAATCCCATTGTACCTAAGCCACCCGAGGAAATAAGGCTGTTTGGCTTAACATAAATAAAATGTTGTGCTGCCCACATTTGATTCTGCCCTACGCCGGTAACTACCGTGGCATCACCTTGGGTAGCTTCGTAGATCTGGTGGATAACGTATTGAGGTAAAACCTCATCATTCTGTCTGATTGTTAAGGATGGATGTTCGTCCCTCCATTGATCTAGCTGGGAGAGCCATTCCATGTGATTTCTACAGTCAATTTCCTTATTTATAGCCTCTAGCACATTTTTAATATCTCCGACTATAGGCACGTCTACCCTCACGTTCTTCCCTATCTCCGCAGGGTCGATATCAATGTGAATAATGCGGGCATTAGGAGCAAAATCCTTTGGGTTCGCTGTAGCACGGTCATCAAATCTCATGCCAACAGCAATGATAAGGTCAGCGTTTTGCACTGCCATGTTAGCGTACGCCATACCATGCATCCCGAGCATGCCAAAATTAAGTATATGGTTCCCAGGGAAGGAGGCAATTCCAAGAAGAGTATGAACCACTGGTATCTGTGCTTTCTCAGCTAATTCACTAAAATCAGCGTAAGCTTGGGAAATAATTATTCCTCTACCAGCGATGATAACAGGTTGCTTGGCTTCGTTAATGAGCTTTGCTGCTTTTTTGATTTGAGCCGAGTGACCTCGGGAGGTAAACCTGTAGCCTGGCAGAGCAACTTTGTCAGGATAAACAAATTCCGCCTTTTCTTGCTGAACATTACTTGGTATATCGATAAGCACAGGTCCTGGCCTACCTGTCTGGGCAATATAAAAAGCCTCCTTAATCGTTTTAGCTAGCTCTGCAGCATCGGAGACAAGATAATTATGCTTGGTGATAGGAAGGGTAATGCCAGTGATATCTGTCTCTTGGAAGGCATCCTTGCCAATAACAGATCTAGCTACCTGGCCTGTTATAGCTACTAAGGGAGAGGAGTCCATATATGCATTGGCAATTCCAGTCACCAAGTTAGCAGCTCCTGGGCCTGAAGTAGCCAGGCATACACCGGCTTTATGCTTGACTCTGGCATAGCCATCAGCGGCATGAGCTGCTCCCTGTTCATGACGAACCAATATATGTCGAAGCTGAGGATACTCAGGCAAGGTATCATATATTGCCAAGATACTGCCACCAAGAATGCCAAAAATAACTTCGACACCTTCTCTAACTAGGCTTTCGCACAGAATCTGGGCACCAGTTTTCCTCATAATATATCTACCTTAGTCAGCAAATACTGCCCCGGTGCTGGCCGAAGTCACCTTGTCACTGTACCTCTTAAGATAGCCAGTTCTAACCTTAGGCTCGTAAGGGGGCAGTGAACTTAACCGCTTTTCTATCTCTTCCTGGCTTAATTCCAGTTCTAATCTATGATTGGGAATATCTATTTTAATAGTATCGCCATTATTCAAAGCAGCTATAGGACCTCGCTCTGCTGCCTCAGGAGAGACATGGCCAATAGCCGCACCTCTTGTGGCCCCAGAAAAACGCCCATCGGTAATAAGTGCTACTTCCTTATCCATACCCATACCGCTGAGAAGAGAAGTTGGCGTTAGCATTTCACGCATCCCCGGCCCTCCCTTTGGCCCCTCATAACGGATAACAATTACATCTCCGGCTTTAATTTTTTCATCCATTATAGCTACTGTAGCTGCCTCCTCGCTATTGAAAACTCGTGCTGGACCTCGGTGAACCAGCATTTCGGAAACCACAGCAGCATTTTTCACTACGGCGCCTTCAGGTGCCAGATTACCAAATAATATGCTAATCCCACCAGTAATGCTATGAGGTTGTGATGAAGGACGGATTATCTCCTTGTTCTTGTTCTTTGCCCCCTTTATTACTTCGCCCAACGGCTTATCTAACACAGTTCTCACCTTAAGATTTAGCAATTGGGATAATTCTTGCATTACTGCTGGAATGCCGCCGGCTAAGTCTAAATCTTCGATGTGATAATCGCTTGCCGGGCTTAATTTGCATAGATGCGGAATATGCTCACTTATCTCATTTATCAAAGATAAGGGAATGTTGATTCCCGCCTCATGGGCTATTGCGGTAAGATGTAATACGGAATTGGTACTGCCCCCCAAAGCCATATCCACAGCGAAAGCATTATAAATAGAATCTTTGGTGATAATATCTTTAGGTCGGATATTTTGGGCCAGTACCCCCATTATTTGCTGTCCAGCTTCATAAGCCAATTGGTTTCGCCGCGCTTGCACCGCCGGTATCGTTCCATTGCCAGGCAAAGCCATACCCAAAGCTTCGGTGAGGCAATTCATAGTATTAGCAGTGAACATTCCAGAACAGCTACCATAGCCAGGACAGGCGACTTTTTCTAGTTCCTCTAAGTCAGCTTCAGTCATCTTTCCTTTAGCCACCTCGCCTACAGCTTGGAAAGCTGAGCTAAGGTCGACTGACTTGATGCTCTCTCCTTGGATAAGCCTCCCTGCCATCATAGGACCACCACTTACAAAGACACAAGGTAAATTAAGTCTCACCGCTGCCATTAGCATGCCTGGTATCACCTTGTCACAGTTGGGGATAAAAACTAAAGCATCAAAAGCGTGGGCTTCAGCCAAAATCTCACTTGAATCAGCAATAAGTTCCCGGCTGGGCAAGCTATACTTCATTCCTGGATGGTTCATGGCGATGCCATCACAGACAACTATAGTGTTAACTTCAAAGGGTACCCCGCCTCGACTACGGATTCCCTCTTTTACAGCTTGAGCAATAGATTGCAAGTGAATATGCCCGGGAACAATTTCGCTAAAGCTATTGATCACCCCAATAAAAGGTTTATCCCAATCGTCTGAGCCACAACCTACAGCGCGCAACAGCGACCTGTGAGGTGCCCGCTCAACTCCGCGCTTTACAGCATCGCTTTTCATTACTTCACGCTTCCTGAAAATAAATTATGTTGCGTAACATAGCATAATACCTATCTAACGTCAATTTAATTTAAATACAAAAAAGTTGCCATCAAGTTTTCAAATCACTCGATTCAGGTAGCTATTCAAAATTGGCTAGGGCCATCTCGGCATTGGTCATGGCCTGCTTCTGGACTTAAGCGTGATACTCTTACTCGTGTAATGCGGAAAATCGAAGAGCGATGCTCCTGAAAATATCTTGTGCTTCTCGCGGTGAGCGATAGTTCAGGGGAAGCTGTCATTATCTAGCAAGGTCTGCGCCAGTGGGAATATATATATCTACGCTCAAAAGATAGCTAGCGGAGACAATCTTCGATGGTAATGGAGTGAGATGCGAATTTATCAGCTCTTTGTTTCCAAAGCCTCTACTTTATTTAGTCTTGGGATATGCCTGCCACCTTCAAAATCTGTAGATAGGTAGGTCTTGACAATTTCCAGAGCTGAGTTAACCTCTATATTTTGTCCTCCAATGCATAGAACATTAGCGTCGTTGTGTTGGCGAGCTCGCTGCGCGGTAAAGGTATCGTGGCATAAAGCTGCTCTTATCCCCTTTATCTTATTAGCTGCTATGCTCATGCCTATCCCTGTGCTACATACTAGAATGCCATGGTCGAAGTCGCCTAAAGCTACTGCCTCTGCCACTTTCTGAGCGATATCAGGATAATCCACAGAGTCAGCGCTATAGCAGCCAAAATCATGATAGCTATGACCTAAATTTTGAAGAAGGGGCATGATTGCTTGCTTTAAAGCAAGGCCACGATGGTCACAACCTAGAGCAATACGCATTGCTATTTACCTCCAAGCTAAGTATTCCAGCCACCCTCGCGTCACCCTGAGCCCTTCGCATGCGCTCAAGGACAGGCTTCGGGAACGGTCTTTCGTCGGATTGGGCGTCTTCCTGCGCTCCGGCAGTTGCCCGCCGGATTGGCGTGAATTGGCCGAAAGATGCTTCGCTTCGCTCAGCATGACATGAGCGTTGGGCTGTTCAGTCAATCCCCCCCAAATGCTGTGCCTCATCCATGCGGCATCCAGCGCGCGAGGATCAAGACGCCGACGATGGCGAACGCGCACGACACGGCGCCCACCAGAACGCCGACCTTGAGCCATTCGAAGAAACGGATTCGCGAACGATATCGCTTCTCCAACATTCCGAGCGCAACGATGTTCGCCGTCGAGCCGATCATCGTGATGTTGCCGCCGTAACACGCGCCGAAGAGCAGCGCCCACCACAGCGGCATGCCGTGAATCCCGCTCTCCGCCAGGTTCTTGACCACGGGCACGAACGCCGCCACGAACACGACGTTGTCTACGAACGCGGACCCCAGCGCGCTGATGACGGTAATCCCCGGCACGAGTCCGCCGAGGCCCCGGCCCATGTGATGCGCGAAGCCGTCGGCCATGCGGTCGGTGACG
>CAZQBR010000067.1:0-8326 GCA_964591975.1 uncultured Dehalococcoidales bacterium | reverse complement strand
TAGCTGACCTGGTTCAAATCTGGCAGAATTCGCCTACCATCGTGCGCGACCCAAAGTTTTCTTCACTGGTGGAAAGGGAACGCTTGCCCTGGACATTCACTCATTACTTCCTTCGCCTGGGATTTGAGTGTGCCTTAACAGACTATCACAAAGGTAGGCTGCTACTTTACTATACTAAAGTTCCTACAGAGGATGCCAAATTGATGGTCTACGATGTGACCTTTAGGAATTTGAATACTATTAAGACCGAAGCATTGCACCGAGTTGAGCTTCTGGAGAAGGCAGCGTCTCCACTTCAGCTCCCAAAATGCCCCTCATGGATGTGCTCTTACTGTGACTACAAGTTTGAATGTGGCGAAGTTTGATAAAGCCAATAATCATAGGAAATATAAAGGTCTACCTGCTCTGGTTTGACTCTATGGGAGCTAAATCAAGCTCCATTCTAATTGAGACTCCAGATGTAAAAATCCTGGTTGACCCTGGTGCAGCCGAGATGCAACCGAGTTATCCCCTTCCACCTGAGGATAAGAAAGAGCTTCGCCGAAAGGCTTTAAAAGTAATCAAAGAGGCAGCTCAAGAGGCCGACATTATTTTCATTTCTCATTATCACTATGACCATCATACTTTGCCTTCAGAGCTATCTGAGATTTATGAAGGGAAAAAACTATGGATAAAGGACCCCAATAGGTGGATTAATAAATCTCAATGGGGGAGGGCGAGGTTATTTTTAAGCCAATTTTACCAGATGTATGAAGGGAAAATGATAGAACAAGCTCTGAAGCCACCAGAAGAGATGGAAGTAAGAGACCCTTTGAAAGATTTACCGTTGGCCATGGATAAGGATTTTGGGGATTACAAATCGCGAAGGAATGAGCTTCTGGCTAAGGGCAGAGTTTGGTTTGAAAAGCTCGTCACTCTATGGAAGAGCGAACCCTGGATTTGTCCGTTTGAGCTTGGGAGGGAGGAAATTTCTTTTGCAGATGGCAAAGAATTCAAGCTTGGCTCTACAACCATTAGATTCTCCTCTCCTTTGTTCCACGGTGTCGAATTTGATAGATTGGGCTGGGTAGTCAGCATGGTTTTGCTATGCCAGGGGACAAAAATACTTTACACTTCTGATTTACAAGGTCCTATCATAGAAGATTATGCAGATTGGATTGTAAAGGAAAATCCAGATATCCTTATCTTAGATGGGCCAGCGACTTATCTATTGGGGTATATGCTGAACCAGACAAACTTCAGGCGCACAATTCTTAATCTAAACTCTATCCTTCAAAATACCAGCACTCAAATCATAATTTATGACCATCATCTTCCCAGAGATGTTCACTTTAAAGAAAGGATGGCAAAGGTTTATGATATGGCGAGGGAGAAAGGGAAAACTCTTATAACTGCCGCTGAATGGCTTGGGGTAGGAACTCCAAATCTTGAATCTGTGAGGGAATCAAAATGAACTGGCTAGATATAGTTATTATAGCTACTGCTGTCATATTTGGCTTTGTAGGCTTGTGGAGAGGGGCTATCAGGACAGCATTTGGTATTGCTGGGTTAATAGGAGGCATAGCTTTAGCGGGGCATTATTATGGCTGGCTTGCCGATGTGCTTTTCCCAGATGGGGCTAGTTGGGCGAAGATAGCTGCCTATGCCATCATTCTGGTAGCAACTTTAATTGCAGCTAACGTGATTGGCTTGGCCGTATCAAGGCTGGTTCACGTTACAATGCTTGGCTGGCTGGATAGGCTCATTGGCTTCATTCTTGGAGCTGGCATAGGTAGCATGCTATGGGCTGCTGTTCTTGCCATCGTTAGTAGGTATTTGCCAGGCGTAGAAGGAGCAATATCCCAGTCCGCGGTGGCAAAATTTTTGATGGAGCAATTTCCTTTGTTGTTGGCCCTTCTCCCAGAGGAATTTGATTTTATTCAGGACTTCTTTTCATCCTCTGGACAGGTCTACTGAAAGGCAGGCAACAGGGTTATGTTTTCACCCTTACCTTAATCCTCTCCCGCCAGAGGGAGGAACATTACGATTGTGTTCTTCCTTTGAAATTTTCGACTCAACGCCAGAATGGTAGTAAATTTAAAGGAGACAAGGGAATGCCGATTAGTTCTCCATGAGTTCATCTAGAATCTTCTTGAATTCCTTTTTAGGCTTGTAGCCCACGATTTGATGAACGGGCTGGCTGTCCTTAAATATGAGCAGTGTGGGAATGGCGGCTATGCCATATTTAGTAGCTATGGAGCTGTTATCCTCCACATTGACTTTAGCGAAGTTCACCTTGCCAGCGTACTCCTTAGCTAGTTCCTCCAAAATAGGGGCAGCAGCTAAGCAAGGGGCACACCACTCTGCCCAGAAGTCTACTAAAACTGGCAATTTAGATTCTAAGACAGCCTTGCGGAAGTGGTCCTCACCTGTCATTGATTGTATCATGGCTCAACTCCACACAGTTTAAGTTGTCACGTCTAAAGAGAAGAATTCAATAGCGTTCCTTGTGGTCAGCTCAGCAATTATAGATTCATCTGTCCCTTTGAGCCGAGCGGTGGCTTTCAAACTCCTTAGAACATCGGTTGGTTTGGATGCATATTTTGATTCCAGGCCATAACTGACGGGGCAATCTGTTTCCAAGAGTAGCCTATCAAGAGGTGTTTCCCTAATAGCTCTTCTATGTTCTTCATGGTATTCAGTGGCTGGCGTAGCGGAAATGAAATAGCCAGCGTCAATTATGTTTCTGAGAACGCTGGAAAACCCGGTAAACCAATGGAAAACAGCTTTGCCTACTTCAGCATCTTTAACTGACTGAAACGAATCTTTCCAGGCATATCTGCTGTGGATTATTGCCGGCTTAGCATATTTTCTAGCTAAATCTAGAAGACGTCTTAGAACTTCCTTCTGCCTCTCCTTCGATGCAGCTTCAACCAATCTCTTATGATAATCTAAGCCTATTTCACCGATAGCAACTGCCGTAGTAATATTCTGCTCAATAAATCGCAAATTCTCGTCTATCTGGTGAGATTCGAGATTGGCTAGCCTCCAGGGATGTAATCCTAAGGCAGGATAGACAAAGGGACAATGTTTTTGTGATATTTCCAATATTTTCATATTCGATTGGTAATCTGAACCTACAGCCACTATGGCGATAACGCCATTCTGTTGAGCTTCTTGAAGCATCAAATCGACACTTTGCAGTTCATCCAGATGAGCGTGAGTATCGATGAGCTTGTGCACTAAATTTTCTTCTCGGCGAGCATGCCTTTGTAGTAGTTAAGTCCCGGTTTTGTTGGCTTATACATGTAAAGGGAAAACCTGTCTCCACGTTCTTTAGTAACCAAGTTCGCTGCTATGAGTATTCTCAGCATTGCCTCGCCAAAGTAACCCGTCAAGAGAAGGTGGTGATCTGGCACAGCTTTACCAGTTGTTTCATATTTCCGGCAAATAGCGCCTAAGAGCTTTGCTGGTTCCTCTTCTAAACTTTGAAAAAGAGCCTGCATAGTTTCAGTTTTCTTAATTTCAATTACGAAATCTTCAAAAGTAGCCATTGAGTTAGCTTCTGACTTTCACGATAACATAGAGGTCGCCAGGAGGGTCTCCTTTTAATCCCATTCCTTTCAACTTTATTCTTGTTCGCTCTGTAACTCCCGCTGGCATTTTGACCACAAGGTTTTTCCTCTCCTTGCCTCTCTTATATTTTATTCCTTTTTCACCCCCGGCGGCAGCTTCCTTCTGAGAGAGGGCGATTTCATGGTATAAATCTTCTCCGACATGTTGTCCAGAGGGGAGCTCACTTCCCAGCATTTTTGTAAGGGTAAATTTCATTAGCTTGTCTGCAAGTCTTAACAATAACGGCAGCTTATATTTTTTAGAGGGGGATGAGGGAAATTGCCATTCTCCCATTGGCTTAGTGGAGAAAGTGAAGGTGAATCCCCTGCCACCAAAGAACATATTATCCACAAATTTCTCGTCGTACCTTAACCCAAGCTCTTGAAACATCCTTGCTAATTCTTGAGATAAATATGGGTTGGTGAATGCACCACTGAACACCTGTTCCTGGCTGTAATATCCTCCAGCGTATTGAGGGCCGTGTTTAAATCCAGCTTGCCTCATCCTGTCATATTCTTGCCTTTTGCCTTGGTCACCCAATATAACGTATGCCTCATTGACTTCCTTAAACCTTTCCTCAGCCCACTTCTCATTTTCTGGGTTTTTATCTGGGTGATATTTCATGGCAAGTCTTCTGAAGGCATGCTTTATCTCTTCCTGACTAGCCCTTTCAGACACAGCAAGAATAGAGTAGTAATCTTTCAACTCACTGTACATTTGCTTTGAGGATATCAGAGTTATTTATTATTACTAACTTGCCCGATTAACTTTAGTAATCTCGCTCCCTGCGCAATAGAATCATCATAATGGAAGCTGAGTTGCGGAATACATCTCATTTTTAAATGCGATGCCAGTTCCTTGCGCAAAAATCCTGAAGCGGTGTTGAAACCTGCTAACATGTCTCTCTTACTCTCTTCGTTTCCCAGGATGCTAACATATACCTTGGCATACTTAAAATCGGGTGAAAGCGAAACTCCTGTTACTGAAATAAGTGTACTCAGCCGAGGGTCATTGACCTGACGCTCAAGTAATCCGCTGATTTCCCGCTGGATAAGTTTGCTTGTTCGTTCATTTCGCCTAATCATTTAAATCCTCTTATAAATCCCTCGCTTTTTGTCATTCTGAGTTTAGCAAAAATATCTGAGTTTCTTCATTCTGCTTCAGTCTGTTCAGAATGGCATTTGCCACTTTAGTTTGTTCTTTCCTTTCGATAAAGCTCGATAATATCGCCAGCTTGGAAGTTAAGGAACCCATCTATACCCACACCACATTCGAGGCCGGCGGGAACTTCAGTGACGCTATCTTTAAAACGCCTTAAGCTGGAGACTCGAGATTCATGAATAACCTTATTTTGGCGCAATATTTTGGCTTGAGCATCCCTCCATATCTTGCCTTCCACGACATAAGCTCCTGCCACCTCGCCTTTCCCGCTAGAGAAGATAGCTCTTACCTCAACACGCCCACTAAGAATTTCTGTATAGGTTGGCTCAAGCATCCCTTTCAACGTCTTATCTATGTCTTCTATTAGCTTGTAGATCACTTCGTAATATTGGATGCTTACTTTTTCTGCTTCAGCTAACTGTGCTGCTCCAGGCGCAGGGCTAGTATTGAAACCGATAACAATGCCTTTTGAAACTGAGGCTAAAAGCACATCACTTTCCGTAATGCTACCACTAGCAGCATGGATAGTCTTGGCCTTCGCTTCTTCTGTGCCTAATTGTTCTATAGAGGTCCTGATTGGTTCAATGCTACCTTGGACATCTGTTTTCAAGATTATATTGAGTTCCTTTGCTCGCCCGTAGCTTACCTGAGCGGAGAATGTGCTTAAACTTAAGGGGGTGTGAGTTACTGTAGCCTTTATTTTGTCTATAATGCTTCGTGCTTGATGCTCATCAGCGATCACAGTAAAAACGTCTCCTGACTTTGGCACACTATTTATGCCAAGTATTTCTACCGCATCTGAGGGCTCGGCTTTCCGGGTCTGTTTTCCCTTTTCATCGAACATAGCCTTGATTTTGCCCCAAGTATTGCCGGCTACCACCACATCGCCTGGCTTGAGAGTGCCTTTCTGAATTAGGAGAGTAGCTAAAGGGCCTTTAGTTTTGTCTAACTTGGCTTCAATGACCACTCCTTCTGAAGGACAATCTGGGTCAGCTTTTAGTTCTAATATGTCAGCAACGAGAAACAGATTTTCCAGTAAATCTGATATTCCTTGTCCTGTTTTGGCCGAAATGGGAACACAGACAACATCACCACCCCATTCTTCAATAACCAGACCTGAATCAGCAAGCTGCTGTTTTACACGTTCAATGTTAGCGTTAGGCTTATCAATCTTATTGATGGCGACTATTGTGGGCACTTTAGCAGCCTTAGCGTGGCTTATGGCTTCCACACTCTGAGGCATAACACCATCATCAGCAGCAACTAATAAAACCACAATGTCAGTTGCTCGTGCCCCGTGAGCTCTCATGGCAGTAAAAGCCTCGTGTCCCGGTGTATCCAAAAAAGTGATTTTACGTTCATCCACTGTGACTTGGTAGGCACCAATATGTTGGGTAATGGCTCCTGCCTCATGAGCAGCTATACTGCTTTTTCTAATGGTATCAAGGAGGGTTGTCTTGCCGTGGTCAACATGTCCCATCACAGTAACCACTGGAGGGCGGATTTGTAATTTTTTCCCCACTGCTTTTCTATGATGAGAGGGTGGCCGACGCTCTACTTTCTGCCGAACTCTATAACCGAAATCTGTGGTTATCGTAGTTGCAGTGTCGAAATCGATAGCTTGGTTTATGTTGACCATGATGTCTTTTCGCATGAGCTGCTTAATAATTTTTACAGGCTCTACCTTTAGGATGTCAGCCAATTGCTTTATACTTATAGAAGATGGGAGCTCAACCTGGGGCAAAGCTGACACTGTTTTTTTTGCTTCTTGCTTTCTAGCTACCTGTCCTGACTCTTTACTATTCAAATTCAACTTCCTCTGGTAGGTTGTTGCTATAATCAACTAAAGCTTGACGATTATCATCACTAAGCTTCGTTCTTAAGGCATATTCTAAGTGTTCCCTTCTTAGCGCTACCTCCCAGCAATCTTTTTTAGGACACAAATAAGCTCCTCTGCCTGGCTTCTTAATAGATGTATCTATTTCAACCGCTCCATTTTCGGCACGCACCAGACGAATTAAATATTTTTTGTCTCTTATCTGTCGACAAGCGACACAAGTTCGCTGAGGTATATGCTTATTCTTCACCTTCCGCATCCTCTGAGTGAAGCGCTTGCTTTCTATAGCGCTTACTCTTACTCTTTTCTTTCCCTGGTTTTTTATTTCCCTCTTCACCTTGCCTTTTTACTGTTAGCAAGCTGGACAAGATATCCTCGGCAAAGCGAATCTGCTGTTTTTCTTCTGGAGGTTGAGGTGAAGCCTCCGAAACAGCTAGAGGCTCAGTTGGCTCTTCCATTACAACGTCACTAATTGGCTCTAACGCCACAGGCTCAGTTGAAATAAGTTCCTCAGTTACTGTGTCCTCTTGAGCAGCAGCCTTTTCCGCTTCGGCAGCAGATACGCTCTTAATATCGATTCGCCAACCTGTAAGTCTTGCTGCTAATCTAGCGTTCTGTCCCTCTTTACCTATAGCTAAAGAAAGTTGCTTATCAGGGACAACCACGGTAGCTGTTTTTCCTGTTTCATCGGTTTTGATACTTGCTACTTGGGCTGGGCTAAGAGCGTTAGAGATAAACACCTCAGGGTTGGAATGCCACTGGACTACGTCTATTTTTTCGCCATTTAGCTCATTAATGATGCTTTGTAGCCTGATACTCCGGGGCCCGAGACAGCAACCTATGGGGTCAACGCCTTCTTGAACGGTTGATACTGCTATTTTGGTTCGATATCCAGCTTCGCGGGCTATCGCTTTTAACTGCACAACTCTGCTGTGAACTTCAGGGATTTCTAATTCAAAAAGGCGACGTAGCAAATTAGGGTGAGATCGAGAAACTATCACTTGAGGTCTTTTAACGCCGCGTACTATCTCTAAAGGATAAAATTTGAGTCGCTGCCCTTTATAATAATGTTCGTTTTGTACTTGCTCACTTAGAGGAAGTATTGCCTCTGTTCTGTTCAGCCTGATGTAAATTTGTTTAGGTTCAGTAAATTGAACTACTCCAGTTACAAGCTCTCCCTCTCTGCCAGCAGACTCCCCGTAGGTTGTGTGGTACTCTGCTTCGCGTAGTCGCTGCAAAATGATTTGCTTTGCTGACTGAGCGGTGATACGTCCGGTATTAGTAGGCGCGGATTCTATTTCTACTATATCACCAACTTGAGCTGTATCTTGTAAATTTCGAGCCTCGTCTATAGAGATTTCTTGATTTGGATCAGCAACAGATTCGACCACCACCTTTTGGATATAAACTTTTATTTTACCAGTGGCAGAGTCAATTTTTACCAAAATATCTTGCTTTGGAATGGGCATCTCTCTTTTATAGGCGGAGGTAAGCGCCGATTCCAAGGCAGCCAAGACTATCTCTTTAGACAGGCTTCTCTCAGCTGAAAGCTGAGTGATTGCAGCGGTGAACTCTGTTTTCATGTCTCCTTAAGCTATTCTTCAAATTTAATAAAAAAGTGGGGGGGAACCCCACTTGAAGGAAACCTTTTGATTTAATATAACATGATTAAAGGGGAAAGGCAAACTCATGTGCTGGCTGACCACATAGGTAACACTTGGCCAGGGATTTTAG
>CAZQBR010000066.1:0-8328 GCA_964591975.1 uncultured Dehalococcoidales bacterium | reverse complement strand
CTTGTTGAACTGCCATAGCGCTGATAAACACATAATCAGCCCAGTTGAGGTCTTTATCAGTAAGGGTTGCCGCATTCATATCTACAAGCTTTTTCTCCCACTCATCGGGAAGCATTGCTGCCACAGTTAACAAGCCCAGGGGAGGGAAAGCCACCTTCTTAGAAACAAATTTCAAAGCATGCTTAAAACTCCAGAAAGTCTCTGAAATCTGTGGATAAACAAGTAGTATCTTCAAGTTAATCTCCTTTCAGTGTCTGACAGATAATACCACAACACACCGACATTTTCCTAGTGGGGTCTGTTGGGCTTAATAACCAGTAATCGCAGGGAGGACAACATTGGCATAAACCATCAGCGGTCAGCCCTAGTAGGCAAGATGTTCCCAGCCACAACATGGCTGGTATTGACGAATAAGCCAAAAGGTTCAACAGGAAAACGAAGGGCTAGAAATGTATTGAACAGATGCACTCCCTCCCCTGGTGGGAGGGAGAATTAGAAGGAGTTTTGCGGTTAACTAGAATTACTGCAGAATAGCTACGTAGCTATTCACGGGTACCCCCAGTGAACGAGCTACAGGTTTGCATTTAGCCATGAGGCAATAGAAGAACTTCCCTTGACCAGGAAGCTCGGATAAGGATTCGTAATTACCCATCCCTTTGGCCAGTATGAGGTCTGCTGACTCAAATTCTCGCTTAAACTCCTCTGAGGCTAGAGTAAAAACTATTCCTGGTGAAGCTGTGCCTGTGATAATCGTTCCAAAGTCGCTCTCTAATCCAGCCTTCCTGATATCCTCCAGGGTAACATCATCCTGAACAGGCAGGGGTTTGACTACATAAATAACGTTGGCAAATCGTCTCATCCATTTGACCAGAGGCAAATCGAAGTAAATTTCTCCAGCGTTATCAGCCAAATATAGAACTTTATTGGCATCTTTCAACTTCGCTTCAAATTTTTCTGAGTCATCTATAGCGAAGCTTACTGGCTTCTTTATATCCACCTCGATAGAACCAGGCTCTCTGAAGAAATCTATAGTGTTCGCTGCTACTGCAAGCTCAAGATAATCCGTGAAATCATCCTTATAGAGATTGCTTCGCTTCCTGCCACGCCTTCGGCTCGCAGCTTCGGCTCGCAATGACAGCTCAGGATATAATTCCCTGGCGATTGCCATTTCCTTTTCCTTCATCGCCCAATAAGGGTCAGAGTTGCCAGTAATTTCCTTTATAACCTCGTGAATTTTAGCGGCAATTACAATGGTCACTTCGTTAGTTGAGAAGTTCTCCTCAAGAATCTTCAATCCCTCCTTTATTGCCCTCTCCCTAATTTGCTCATTATTGTCTGCCAGCTTTGCAGCTTGATAGACCAGCCTTTGCAGGCATTCATAGCAATCCCGTCTAGCTTTCATATCCTTACCGCTCCAATCAGGTTTTAATATTTACTAGTTACATTATACCTTCCCCAGGCTTACGTTGTCCTAACGTTAGTAGCTATCTAATAGCTTCTATTCAGCGCACCAAGTTCAGGATGTGAGCTTGAACCTCATTCGCTCCTATGTTATCTTGTCTTCGCATTATCTTAATTCTAGAGAGAGAGGATATTCGGTTGGAATTTTTAGAAGCCATAAAGTCGAGAAAGAGTATTAGAGGTTACAGTCCGTCTCCTGTTCCTAGAGAAACTTTGGCTCAAATCCTGGAAACAGCAACCCGCGCTCCTACAGCTTGCAATAGCCAACCCTGGGAGTTCATCGTCTTAGGTGGCAAAGTGCTAGACGAGCTAAAGGATGCGTTAGAGGAAAAGTTCGCGTCAGAAGAGGAGCCTCACCCCGATTTTGGGCGAGAACCTTCCCTTACAGGTGTTTACAGAAGGCGGCAGGCAGAGTTGGCAAAGATTCTGTTTCAAGCTATGCATATCGCACGAAGAGATAAGGACAGGAGAAAGCAATGGATGCTGAAAATGGCTCGCTTTTTCGATGCACCAAATGCCATTATCATCACTACGGATGAAGAACCCAGCGCTCCCCAGTTGATGTTCAGCCTCGGTACCGTGAGCCAGACTATCGCACTTGCCGCAATAGACTTTGGCTTGGGCACATGCATAGAATACGCAACTGTATTTTATCCTGAAGTAATAAGGCAAATCCTCAGCATCCCTAAATTCAAGAAAATTGCAATTGGAATAGCTATTGGCTATCCTGACTGGAATTTCCCGGCAAACAAACTTCAAAGCACCCGTGAGCCACTTGCTAGCGTAGCTACCTGGTACGGTGTTTAGTCTCAATCCGCATTCTGCCCAGCTTAAGGTGATAGCTAACGCCTAAATTTGAGTAGCTTATGTCACTATATTATAATAAGCCTAGCCATGCTTGATAAGCTAGAATTAGTACGGAAGAGGTACGAGGAATTAACCCAGCTAATAGCTCAGCCAGAGATAGCTACTAACCCAAAGCAGCTACAGGAGCTGACCACAGAGAGAGCTGGCCTTGAAAATATAGTCAGTATATACCAGAAATATAAAGCAAAAAACGAAGAATTAGCTGAAGCCGAAACTCTACTTAAAAACAATTCGGAAGCAGAAATGGCAACTCTCATCAAGGAAGAGGTGAATAAGCTCAAACAAGAGCAAAACGACCTCCTCCATCAGCTCAAATTATCTCTAACGTACAAAGACCCCAACGATGATAAAGATGTCATTGTTGAGATAAGAGCTGGTACCGGCGGTGAGGAAGCAAGCCTCTTTGCGGCAGATTTATTTCGTATGTATAGTCGCTACGCTCAAGCCAAAGGCTGGCAAGTGGAAATCATCGACAGCAACCAGAGTGAAATCGGTGGTTTTAAGGAGCTAGTATTCGAGGCTAAAGGCAAAGGCGCCTTTAGCCAGCTTAAATATGAGCGTGGCGTTCATCGAGTGCAAAGAGTGCCCACCACCGAGTCTTCGGGACGAATTCACACCTCGACAGCTACTGTGGCTGTTCTGCCTGAGGCAGAAGAAATTGAACTAAATATTAAGCCAGACGACCTCAAGATGGAATTCTTTCATAGCCGAGGCGCTGGAGGGCAAAATGTAAATAAAGTGACTACAGCAGTCCGTCTCACGCATTTGCCTACAGGCATAGTAGCTGCTTGCCAAGATGAGAGGTCCCAAATAAGAAATAGAACGAAAGCCATGGCAGTACTCCGAGCCAGATTATTTGATTTAGAACAGCAGAAGCAATCTGAAAGCATAGATAGAGAGCGACGAAGTCAAGTAGGCAGCGGCGAGCGAGCAGAGAAGATACGTACCTACAATTTTCCCCAGAACCGTCTTACTGACCACCGGGTCAATTTAAGCTTCCATAATCTACCACAGATTTTAGATGGGGAGCTTGACGAACTTATTGAGGCCTTGACCGCCAAAGAGCAGGTCGAACGCTTAGAAGCAGCCCTTTCATGACTTTAAGCAAAGCTTTACGTTCAATCAGCCATACGCTATCTATAGCAGAAATTGATGATGCTTCTACTGAGGCTGAGCTCCTGCTATGCTATGTCCTGGGAATATCCAAAACACAACTCTACACTGAAGCAGAAAGGGCATTAACCTCAGTGGAAATAAATAACCTACAACGTCTCATACAACGTCGCCTCCTCCATGAGCCTACCGCTTATATTTTAAGATGTTGTGAATTTTATGGCATTGAGTTTTACATCGATGAGCGTGCCCTTATTCCCAGGCCAGAGACAGAGATTTTGGTGGAAAAGGCTACCGAGATTTACCACCGCTCTCCTCCAGCAGACTCCACCATAGCTGACATCGGAACAGGCAGTGGAGCCCTTGCTATTAGTATTGCCCTAGCACTACCCCAAGCTAAAATCTATGCTACCGATATTTCAGCTTCAGCACTTCAGGTAGCTGAGATAAATTGCCGTCGCCACCAAATTGATAGTCAAGTGGAACTTCTCCAAGGAAATTTGCTTGAGCCGTTGCCCAAGCCTGTGGATATGATAGTAGCTAACCTGCCCTATGTTAAAGATAGCGAACTGCAGGCATTGAGCCCAGAAATAATCAATTTTGAGCCGATAATAGCTTTAGCTGGTGGTAAAAATGGTCTAGACAAGATGCAGCAGATGCTAGGACAAATTCCGGGAAAGCTTAACCATGGAGGTCACTTCCTTTTGGAGATAGGGCAATCCCAAGGTGAAGCAGTGACTTCACTGATAAACAACCATTTCCCCCGAGCTAGCATTGAATTAATGCCTGACCTAAGTGGCATAGATAGAGTAGTCAAAGTCGGGGTTTAAAATCTGCGCTATTCTATGGAAAGCAACCATTATGGCATAGCCAATTGTTTTGTGGCAGTATGCACTAGTTGGGACAAAGTATCCAAATGGCGGATTTGAATTATTCAATTGATGCAATATCCAACTTAATCTTGGAGGCCAAGAGAGTTGTAGTTTTTACTGGCGCTGGGGTGAGCACTGAGTCAGGTATACCAGATTTTCGTAGCCCCGGGGGAATCTGGAGCAAATATGATCCCGAGGAATTCACCATTCAAAAATTTCTCAGCAGCCCAGAGGCCCGTAGGACACATTGGAAAATGCTCACTGAAGGTGGCCTCACTATGGAAGCTGAACCCAATCCTGCCCATTATGCTATCGCCGAGCTCTACCGGTTAGGTAAATTGGATTGTGTTATCACCCAAAACGTTGATAACCTTCATCAAGAGGCAGGAGTCCCCCAAGACAGAGTATTTGAACTTCATGGCAACATGCAGTGCGCTGTATGCTTAAACTGCCACAAACGTTTTCCCATGAAAGAAGTCTTACAACAGATAAGGGAGGGAATTGAAATCCCCGATTGCCCCGATTGCCATGGCATAATAAAACCAGATGCTGTTTTCTTCGGTGAAGTACTGCCTCAGACAACAGTAATGGAAGCTACTCGTCGCTCGCAGAATTGCGATCTTTTTTTTGTCATTGGTTCTACCCTCGTTGTTTATCCTGCTGCATACATGCCGGCATACGCCCAAAGCGCCGGGGCCAAGCTAGCTATTATTAACCTCAGTCCGACACCACTTGACCACCAAGCTACAATAATTATTCAGGGCAAAGCTGGTGAAATAATGTCGCAGGTAATGGAAAAGGTGAAGAACAAAATATCATCTCGAAGGAAACCACCCTCACTTTCATAATAAACCAGGCATGCCATTTCTAAACTCGAGTTTAGCTACTAAATAGACAAGCTCTCCAAGAGATAAGTTTCACATCGGAAACTATCAGCACAGAAAATGAAGCCTAGCTTCACACTTAACCCACTATCTTTGGATGCGTCTAATATCTATCGCATCACCAGTTTCCTCACTCACCTCGACTAAAATGGCATTGAAGGTCACTGTTCCACTCCCTACTGATAAACGCCTAGGTATCTGGGTAAGAAAACGATTGATTACAGAGTCTGGGTCATCCCCAATAACTGAATCCATAGGTCCGACCATGCCTATGTCAGTAACATAAGCAGTGCCTCCAGGTAATATACGAGTATCAATAGTGCCTACATGGGTATGTGTGCCAAGCACAGCACTAACTCGCCCATTTAGATACCAGCCCATGGCCACCTTTTCTGAGGTTGCTTCGGCATGGAAGTCAACAATAATGATAGTTGACTTGCCTTCAAGTTTAGCCAGCAATTGATCCATAGCTCTAAAGGGGCAATCAAAATTACCCATGAAAGTACGCCCAATAAGGTTGACTACCAAAACCCCATCTCTAGACAAATAGCCACGACCAGGAGTGCCAGGCGGGTAGTTCAATGGACGGATAATAGCAAGGCTGCCATCTAAGTAGGGATTGATCTCTTTATGAGCCCAGACGTGATTGCCTGTAGTTATTACATCAATACCAGAATCAAAAAGCTCCCGTGCGGTGCTTGGAGTTATCCCTATGCCACCAGCGACATTCTCTCCATTGCCTATTATTAAATCGATTCTGTACTCATGACGCAAGCTTGGTAGGAGTTCCCTTATCGCCTCCCTGCCAGGCTTGCCAATGATATCTCCTATCGCTAGTATTCTCAATTCTACTTAGCGTAATCTATCGCCGTGGTCTCCCGAACCACCACTACTTTTATTTGGCCTGGATAGCTCAAACTCTCTTCTATCTTCTTAGAGATATCCCGAGCTAGTCTCAAAGTAGTCAAGTCATCGACTTTATCCGGCTTCACGAGGATACGCACTTCCCGTCCAGCTTGAATAGCAAACGCTTTTTCTACTCCAGAGAAACTGGCTGCTATATCCTCTAAGTCCCTAACACGCTTTAAATATTGTTCCGAGGACTCTCGCCTAGCTCCAGGCCTTGAAGCACTTATAGCATCAGCCGCGGCAACAATAAAGCCCATAACACTGGTGGTTGGTGCTTCACCATGGTGCTCAGCAACAGCTTGAGCCACCTCACGAGATTTATCCCACTGCTTAACCAAATCAGCGCCTATTAGAGCATGAGGCCCCTCAACTTCATGATCCACCGCCTTACCAATATCATGAAGTAGCCCAGTCTTTCTGGCCACATCAATCTTCACTCCAATTTCGCCAGCTATCGCTCCAGCTAGATGAGAAACCTCAAGGCTATGAAGTAAAACATTCTGACCATAGCTACTACGAAACTTAAGTCGCCCCAATAACTTAATTAACTCAGGATGTAATCCCGTCACTCCAGCCTCATAGGCAGCTCGCTCACCCTCACTACGCATAGTAGCTTCAACCTCACCTCTAGCTTTTTCTACTACCTCCTCGATACGAGCTGGCTGAATACGCCCGTCAAGGATAAGTTTGCCTAAGGCAATACGCGCTATCTCACGCCTTACAGGATCAAAGCTCGAGATGGTAACAGCCTCTGGAGTATCATCTATGATGAGATCAACACCGGTAGCTTGCTCCAAAGCTCGGATATTGCGCCCTTCACGGCCAATAAGTCGTCCCTTCATCTCATCACTAGGTAAGGGAATAGTAGATACCGTTGTCTCTGAAACGACATCGGTAGTACAACGTTGAATAGCTGTGGCTAAGATACTTTGGGCATCCCTCTCAGCTTCTTCCTTTATGTGGCCTTCCCACACCCGAACTTGTCGTGAGGCTTCCTCCTCAACTTCCTGTTTTATACTTTGGAGTAGAAGCTCTCTTGCCTCATCGCTAGATACTCCAGAAAGGGACTCAAGCTGCGCAAGCTCTTTTTCCTTTATTTCCTCGAGTGCAGCTTTTACTTTCTCAATATCTTTTTCTTTGCTATCTAGGCTACGCTCACGTCGATCTGCAGAATCTAATTTCCGCTCAAACGTCTCTTCTCTCTGACTGAGACGTTTTTCTACTCGTTGTAATTCAAGGCGGCGTTCCTTATTCTCTGCTTCAGCAACATTACGAACCTTGATAGCTTCTTCTCTAGCTGCAGAGAGTAACTCGGCATGCTTGGTTGTTGCCTCATCTAATAATCCCTGTGCTTGTTTTTTGGTACTTCGAATCTGTTGATTGGCTACTATCTGCCTGATAAAGTATCCTACAAGGCCGCCTACGAGACAAGCAAGTCCACTTATTATTACCAAATATGTACTGTCCATATTCCCTCTTTACTTCGTTACAATAATCCAAGTAATACATTGCACCCCAATACTAATCCTTTATCGAGCTTACGTCAAATGACCATTAATGAGGGTATAATGAAGTGAGAAGCAAAAAATGAAACTCTGAAGACTCGTTATGTAACTAACATTTTTAACAACTGAATAGTGGAAGGAAGGAAAAATCAAGAATTTAGCAATAGGCTTTCGATACCTATTGACCGACCTAGGAATCTCGAAGTTTTTCTCTCTAGACTCCTTAGAAAGGAGGTGATTCAGCCGCACGTTCCCGTACGGCTGCCTTGTTACGACTTCGTCACAGTTACCAGCCCTACTCTCGGCGACTGCCTCTTGCCGAAGCAAGTTAGCCCATCGACTTCAAGTATTGCTGACTCCCACGGCGTGACGGGCGGTGTGTACAAGGCCCGAGAACGTATTCACCGCAGTATAGCTGACCTGCGGTTACTAGCAACTCCGACTTCATGCAGGCGATTTCAGCCTACAATCTGAACTGAGGATGATTTTTGGGGATTAGCTCCAGATCGCTCCTTAGCAACCCTCTGTATCACCCATTGTAGCGTGTGTGTAGCCCAGGGCATAAAGGCCATGCTGACTTGACGTCATCCTCGTCTTCCTCCTTGCTATACAAGGCAGTCTCCTATGAGAATTTAACATAGGACAAGGGTTGCGCTCGTTATGGGACTTAACCCAACACCTCACGGCACGAGCTGACGACAGCCATGCAGCACCTGT
>CAZQBR010000065.1:0-8369 GCA_964591975.1 uncultured Dehalococcoidales bacterium | reverse complement strand
ACTATTCGTCCAGCACGGCCCAAGGATGCGCCAGTGACAGCTCAACTGATGTATTACGCTGGCCCAAACTATATGCTTGCCTTCTTTGGCAAGACAGAGGACAAAGCTGTTGGCATTCTTCGCAGGATGTTTCGCCTACCGCGCCACACGACAAGCTACACATATGCTTTTGTTGCCAAAGATGGAGGCGAGGTTGTGGGATCAATTTCCGGCTTTGATGGGAAGAGCTGGCAAACTTCTGCACGCGCCTCCTGGATGTATGGATCCATCTGGTTTGTAGCCGTTCCGCCATGGCAAATCCCTCGAATGATTGCGGCATTCAATGATTTCAATAAGGTATTTCTGCCCATTTCAGATGAGGAATACTATATTGAGCACCTCGCAGTATTGCCCGAGAGACGTGGACAGGAAATTGGCAGGCAGCTAATGGAATTTGCTGAAAGCCATGCTCGAGCAAGTGGATTGAAAAGATTGGCATTGGACGTAGAGATTGAAAATGAAGCAGCACGGCGCTTCTATGATGAATTAGGTTTCCGCCAGGCCAAGGTGGTAACCAATCCAAACTATTGTAAGCGGTTTAACCTTCAGGGAAGTATAAGAATGGTGAAAACTATCACGGTTTAGTAAGGGAGAGTCCAGTTAGCATGAGGTGAGAACTAATCTTCACTGAAAAGCTACTGCGAAAAGGAACTTGAAAATGGGAATTGTAGAGATCGAAAATCTTACTAAAAGGTATGGTGAAGTAACAGCAGTAGATAGCGTAAGCTTTGGAATTGAGGAAGGCGAGAACACCTCTCACCTTGTTTCTTTGCAACAGATATTGATATGATTGAGGTTCTACAAAGGAGCTCACAAAAACCATGTGCGGTTTTGCTTATATAGATATTAACAGGGCTTGTAGCATTGTTATTGAGCTAATCAAATGGGATATGGAATAAGAGTTAGTATTATCTTTCAGGAGGTATAGAAATGAAAGTAGAAAGAATGGACCATATACATATTATCGTGAAGGATTTAGAAGCGGCAGCTAGCTTCTTCTCCTCCATGATGGGTACCACATTTGTTGGTCCAAGGGATACTGGCCTCGGTTTCAAGGTGGCATTTGATAACTTGGGTCTGGAGATAATGCAACCAATATCGTCGGGTAACCCGGTGGCAGAACATCTTGAGAAATATGGGGAAGGTGTTTCTTCTATTGGCCTGAAGGTGCCTAATATAGAAGAGGCAATTGTCGAACTGGAGGCTAAGGGTATTAGCGTTAAGCGATGGAGAGAGGTATGGAAAGGCGATATCAAGGGAGTAAGAATCGAGGCTTCAGAGAAGACGCATGGCGTTGAGTTTGAGTTAATTGAATACAAGAATGTGCAACCGGTGACTGTGGCCAATCTGCAAAAGCTAGGAGACTTGCCCTGGATGTAAGGAGGCAGTTTTGTAGCTTTCTTCCGACAATCATTATGAGTTTACTGGTTCAAACCAGAATGTTGAAGTTTAGCAGACACAACAATAAGTTTCGAGAACATTGACATTGTTCTGCTAGATTATTTACAATGAGCTAAATGAAACTATTAGTTATAGGTTTAGGTCAGTGTGGAGGCCGAATTGCCGATAGGTTCGCTCGGCTAAACCATAGAGGGCATGCTCAGCGAGGAATTAACGTACTCGCTGATGCCCTTGCTGTTAATACGGATGTCACTGATTTAAGTGGATTACGCACTATTAAACCTGATTACAAGCATAGAATTCTTGTTGGAGGTCAACGAACCAACGGTCATGGAGTAGGCAAGGTAAGCGAACTTGGCGCTGAGATAGCAAAAGAAAACACCGATAAAATTATAGATGCTATAAGAATAACAGAACGATTCTACGAGACAGATGCCTTCTTGTTGATTGCTGGTGCTGCTGGTGGTACTGGCTCTGGAGCGATAGCAGTGCTAACGCAGCACCTAAAAGAGCGCTACATAGGAAAGCCAGTCTACAATGTTGTCGTCTTACCGTTTAGCCAAGAGGAAACAACAGAAACAAGAGCCGTTTTTAACACGGCTATGTGCCTCAAATCCACCTACTTAGTAGCCGATGCGGTATTTCTTATCGACAATCAAAGGTATGTTAAGAAGGATTCCGCGGCTGACAGGAACCTGTCCACGGTTAATGCCAGGGTAGTTGAGCCGTTTTACAATTTGCTCTGTGCTGGTGAAGAGACAAACCAGAAATACGTAGGCGCAAGAACGCTTGACGCTGGAGATATCATACAGACTCTGGCAGGATGGACAGTAATTGGTGAAGGTAAGTCACGAATCCCGCGAAGGATGCCTCTGTGTGCGCCAAGACGTGATTTTAGAGACAAAATGCATGAAACGAGCAAAGCAGCTCATGCTATGGACCAAGCCCTAGGTGAGTTGTCGCTCACATGCGATCCCAAGGATGCCGGAAGGGCTTTATACCTTGTCACTGCACCACCCAAGGAAATGAGCATGGAGGTAATTAAGGAACTTGGGGACAACTTAAAGATTATGGCTCCAGATGCCTTAATAAGGAGTGGTGACTACCCTAGGCAAAAAGGTTCACTGGACGTTGCTGTAATTCTGTCCGAACTTAGCACTGCGAGGAAAATCACGAGCTACTTTACCAAAGCAATTGACTTGATTTCTGTCATGAAATCTAAGCGTGGAGTGGGATACGAAAGCAGGAAACTCGAAGAGACTTTCAATGACATTCCCATGTTACTGTAATTAATTTGAGCCCTACAGAATAGTTAATATGCCTGCCCTTTTGTGGAGACCACTTCATCAAGAAATTATAACCGGAAAGTCAGTTTAGCTTGTTTCCCCCTCACTTCCTGGCCTTAGTGAAGACTGCCCATGTCTGCTCCATGGCTTCATTGCGAGCCTCGCGAGCTTTTCCCTCCGCCTCATCGCGGGTTCTTAATGCCCGGTCTATGTTTTCCTCATAAATCCTTCTACTCTGGGTTATACTTTCCTCACAAGCCTTCCTCGTTTGTTCTATCGCCTTGTTATAGTCTTTTTCCGCTTGTTTTTCCTGATCCTTATAGGCCTCTTCCAGCTGGCGTTCAGCTTCTATGTAGGCTGCGTAAGCTGCCATAGCTCGCTGTTGAGTCTCATCAAGGGCACCAGTAGCTTGCTCAGCTTTCTTAGGGAGCTTCTTCGCCTTCTGCTCACCTTCTTCATCTTGCACAATAAAGACTTGCTCTACATCAGACATGGCACATCTCCTTCACACTCTATTTTTTTTAATTTTATCCCATATAATTGCATTATACAAGAGAAAGATACTCCATCTTTGCCTTAATCTAGTCTTCCTCTACTTCGTCACTATCTACTGTTCCTTCCTCAGTATGTTTAGCTTTATTAGCTGCATACATTTGAGATAGGAAATCCAAGCGTGACTGAATTTCCCTGCTAGACTCTTTGGGCTCCACATTTATTTCTGCATCAATTTCAGTCTTGCTTAAGGCTTTTTCAAGCATCTTTGACGGCATTTTCACAGACTCTGCAATCTCTTCTTTGCTCACCTTTTCAGCTCCGCTCGTTGCTTTCTCAAATACTCGTATTGATGCCTTCGCAGCCTTCTTGGCTGATTTGCTTGTTTCTTCAGCCGTACTAATGGCCTCCTGTAATGCCCTTACTGATGTTATAACAGCCTCCTTGGCTACTCTCATGGACGTCTCAGTAGCTTTCCTAACTACTTGTGTAGATTCCTCAACAGCCTGCCTAGCTGCTTGACCTACTTCTTCTGTTCTATTTATAGCCTCCTGCGATGCTCTCTTTGCTTCCTCAGCAGACTCCTTAGCTGCCTGATTTATTCTTTCTGCTCTGCTTATAGCCTCCTGTGATGCCCATTTTACTTCTTCAACAGACTCCTTAGCTGCCTGACTTATTTCTTCTGCTCTGCTTATAGCCTCCTCTGATACTCTCTTTGCTTCCTCAGCCTTGCTTATAGCTTCTCTGGATGTTCTTGTCGATGTCTCAATAGCCTCACTGGATGATTTGACTGATGCCTCGGCTCTGCTTATAGCTTTCTCAGCTGCCTGCATCGTTATTTTAATCTCTTTCTCGGTCGTCTTGCTTATCTCATTAGCTCTGCTTATTGCTTCTTCAAATGCCTTGGTAGCTGCTTTAGTAGACTCCACGGCTGCTTGGTTTACTTTATCAGCTCTGCTTGCTGCTTCCTCGAATATCTTGGTAGCTGCTTCAGTAGACTCCGTGGCTGTTTGGCTTATCCTTTCAGCTCTGCTCACTGCCCCCTTGGAGGCTCTTTCAGCTTCCTTAGCATCTCTCACAGTCACGCGGGCTATCTTCTCAAGCCTGCTTATCGCTTGCTGCGACGCTCTTTTCGCCTCCTTAGCAGATTCTATGCCCGCTTGACTTATTTCCTCCGCTCTGCTTACTGCTCCCTGCGATGTTTCTTTTGCCTCCTGAGCGGTTTCCTGTGCTACCTGGCCTGTTTCTTCAGCTTTGCTCATAACTTTTTGGGATGCCGTTATCGATGCTTCAGCAGACTCCCTGGCCGATTTAACCAATGCCTCAACTCTATCCACCGCTCTCTTAAATGCCTCTGCTGACTCTTCAGCAGACTCAGTAGCTGACTTGATCGACGCCTCAGCCTTACTTATCGTTTCCTGTGACGCCCTTGCCAATGCCTCAGCAGATTCTATAGCTGCCTGGTTGAGTTTCTCAGCCTTGCTCACTGCTTCCTGCGACGTCTTTTCAGCTTCCTTAGCATTCTTCATAGCTGCTCGGCTTGTTTTCTCAACTCTGTTTACAGCTTCTTGGGAAGCTTTTCTTGATTCTTCAGCGGCTTGCTTGGCTGCTTGACTCAGCTTCTCAGCCCTAGCTACTGCTTTTTCAAATATCCCAGTATCGTTTTCCATCTTAGCTTACAATTATTGGGAAATCTCGCCCGGTTCCGCAAAGTTTAAAGGCTTCCATAACTCCCTCTTAATATCACCCGAGTTTAATTTTAATAGAAGCTACTTAGTTTTTCAATGCGTATCTTACCACAGGGCAGAGTCAGCAGATTCCACTTAATAACCTCCCACGAGTGTCTCTGGTACCAGAATGGCTCAAATAAGAAAGGAAATACGCACAGTCAAGAACCAGGGAGGAGTTCCAGATAACTACGTTGAGGCGATTCACATTCGCATGGAGGCCTTCAGCCATTCATAATTGGTGAACTCCCTTCAACTGCAAAATGTGATACTCTATATTTGGGATGGTAAATGGAGAAGTAAAACTGTGGTAACTCAGATTTTGCTTGTAATCGTTGTAATACTGCTAGCTGTGTTGCTCTTTTTGGTCCTCAAAGGAAGAGGGGTTAAATCGAAGGACATCGAAAATGCTGTATCAAGCACCTGGGCAAAGCTGGGCTTAGAGGAAAAGATAGGTACATTGACAGCTCATACTCAGGATATCCGCGATTCCCACAGATCGATCGAACAAATGCTTCGAGTGCCCACAGAGCGAGCTGCGCTGGGAGAACTGAGCCTAGAAGTAATGCTCTCAGACCAACTTCCACCAGATATGTTTGGCATTAGGAAAATGGTCCTCAACGGGAAAATACCCGACGCGCATATTAGATCAACTGTGGGGCTTATTTGCATAGATTCTAAGTTCCCTCTCGATAACTATAGAAGGATGGTAGAGATTGAGGACTCCAGAGAAAAGGAGCGATTCAAAAACGATTTCCGCAAAGACGTCCAGAGTCACCTCAGCAAGATAGCAGAAGATTATGTATGTCCGGAAAAAGGCTCAGCAGAATTTGCCTTCGCCTATATCCCCTCCGAGGCTGTTTATTATTTCTTGGTTAACGAGGAATTCGGAATGATGCGAGACTATACTAAAAGGGGAGTTCAGGTTGTGTCACCATTGACACTTTCTCATAAAATCGAGCTTATAAAAGCTGGTGTTCATGCTAAGAAGCTCTCCGAAGAAGCAGAAAGCGTGAGAAATGACCTTAATGTAATTTCCCAAAAGTTTAGCGAAATCGATGAATTATGGCGGGTATTTTATAGCATGCACTTAAGAAACGCGGAGGAAAGGGCAGAGGAACTGGACAGAGCATACAAGAAGCTAAGAGAGGAATTCGACAGGATTTCCAGGATGTCAAAGGAATAGCGGTCCAGGACATGATAGAGGATATCAAGATAGGGCAGCTAGGGGATTCTCTACCCATAAGCACCGGTTGTCCGCCGGAGAATGGTAGTGGTTTGCTGACCCAATATACCTTGCGAGACTCAGAAATAATGCTTAGCTCTATTTCCAGTTGAGGTATTTCCTTAGCCCTCTGTGTCTAGCCTCCGTCAAATTCTTGCAAATGGGCCATCGCGGACAGTTTCCGAACTTTCCTCTGGGAAAAGCGACTCATTCCAATCTTACTACAACTGCTTCTTTCCTATTCAAGACCCGCAACATAAACCTGTTGTGTCTGGCAGCATTCGTCAAGCAGCCGAATTGAGAGATTGTTTAGCCATTTTTTAAAACCCTCTCTGCAAAGTTAGCCGAATGAGTTCAAAGCTATTATACTTAGGCGAAGGGAAAAGAGATAACCATGGAAATAGCTAAAGAAATGGCAAAGAGGCATAAGGTTAACTCGGGAAGGTAAGAGAGTAGCCCTTCCAAGGAGAAAGACAAGCAAACCGCTCAGTGCTAAACGACCCCAGGGGATTTGCTTGGCTTAGAAATGCCCAAAAGGGGGGTTTTATTCGCACACTGGTATGCGAGCTAGAAGGAATACCTAGTACCCGCCTCTGGCTGGGGATAGCAAGCCAAAAGCAGGGAAAGGTAATTATTTTAGGTATCCAGCCTAAAATGGCTTCTTTTGTAATCTCGATATCGGGCGAAATTAAAAGTTCTTTTAATCAATTGGCGTTCAATCTCTCTGTGATTCTGAACGTAGCAAAGAATCACAAGGACATTTTGCCTTGTTCGTTGGAGGTGCAGGTTTGAAAACATTGATCTTAGGATTGGGAAATCCACTTCACTGTGATGATGGGGTGGGAAATAAAATTGCCCAAGTATTAGAAAAGGAAATCCACAACTCGAAAGTAACAGTGATGGAGACCAACGCTATCGGTATTGGGCTCCTGGACTTCTTACCGGGCTATGACCGAGCCATCATCATTGATGCCATTCAAACGCCAAAAGGAAAGGTGGGGCAGATTCACAGACTGGGCTTGCAAGACTTAGCAACTTATGACTGCTCCACCACAACACACAACCTTGGTTTAGGCACTGTGGTAGAATTAGGCACTAAGCTCGGCTTAGCCTTGCCCAAGGAAATAGTTATCCTCGCCATAGAGGTAGCAGATGTCACTACCTTCAGGCAAGACCTAACACCAAAGGTGAAACAGGCTATTCCTAAACTTGTTAAGTTAGCACTTCGAGAGATAGAAAGATAGTCAGAATCAGCAGCTACTAGATTCACTACTTTACCTGGAAAGCACATCACCATTCTGTGCCACCTTCAGTGCTGCTGTCAAAAGATAGTGCTACGGTTTAGAACGAGAGCGCAGCGATGCATTGAGTTCAAACTCCCAAAACCCTGACGCTCCGAAGATAAGAGATTCCAAAATAAGATAGATAACGCGACACGGCATATAGAGAAGCCATTGACAAGCATGTCAATTCAAACGTTACCGAGAAGCAACGCATATATTGAGACAGCAATGTCACTCTTGCCGATGATTGACTGCTAGGGTAAGAACTGCGGGGTAAAAAGGAGCATTACTCCTAGAATGAGTAATATCGCCCCTCCTAACGGTCTGCAATACTTTGCACATCTGTCTCCAAATCTTGAAGTCGTAGCAAAAGCAGCCGAGCCGAAAATGATGAGAGTGACAAGCATAAAAAAGAAATCATATAGCAAGATGTAGCCATAATATTGGAAGGTGGAAAGGTTGTTCAAAGATAGAACGCGAGTAAAAATTGCCGGAAGTGCTGATGAACAAACGAATTCAATAGAATTTACCACAAAAGCAAGGGCTACAACTCCTGCTATCGTTCCCAAGTTTAAAGGGGAAGAGACAATCTTCTCTATTCTAGTCATAGTTTTCTTTCTGGATTCTGCATCTCCTACTTCACAGACAATAGCCCCTTTTGTTTCTATGAATTCCTTTGTATTTAATATCCCACCACCCAGGGCTACCAATCCAATCAATATTGTCACTGGCCTGAAATAGCCGATCAGCAGGAAAGCATTGAGCCATGCTGTCATAAAGAGGAAATACAAAGCCCCCGAGGCGAAAACAAAGGAGCCAACAAGCAGCCATATTTTTCTTTTGTCTTTTAAAGTCATTACTATGGATATAAGGTAGGCAAGCACCCACAGGGCACAAGGATTGAAGCCATCAACAA
>CAZQBR010000064.1:0-8419 GCA_964591975.1 uncultured Dehalococcoidales bacterium | reverse complement strand
GGGCGAGTAAACCTATAAGCCGAGTTCTGTACTCCAAAATGGAGTGGTGACCATCCATCTAGCCCTGATGTTACCATCAGGGTCAAGCGACCAACCCGAGGGCATCGGCCGAGCACCTCAATCGCCCTTCTATTCGGTCTTGCTCCAGGTGGGGTTTGCCCAGCCAGCTAGTCACCTAGCTGCTGGTGAGCTCTTGCCTCACCATTTCACCCTTACTCCAAAAAGTGGAGCGGTATGTTTCTGTGGCGCTTTCCGTAGAGTCACCCCTCCTGGGTGTTACCCAGCACCTTGCTCGGTGGAGCTCGGACTTTCCTCCCTGCAAATCAAATGCAGAGCAGTCACCCAGTCTACTCGCCCAATTTTTAGTTTATAGTCGATAAGCTCGGAAGTCAACCGATTGACTAATAATGAATGTTACCGAAGGTGATATCGTTGCCCCAAAAAAGTGTTACCCAAAAGGAGGGCCAAAATGACACGAGGCAACATACGAGAATACACCGAGGCAATGCGATTGCGATACCTTTGGGCATCGAACAAGGGAAAAGGGAGGGTTTTGGATAAATTCACCCAGGTGGCAAAGGCTCCACAGGAAGGCAGCAATACGCCTGCTACGCCGGGGTAAGAGGCCTCCCTCAAGTAAAAAAAGTAGGCCCCGTAAGTATAGGGCAGAGGCAGCCAGGACTCTTAAGATGGTATGGCATTAAATTCACCCGTTCCCGCCTCCTGCAAGAAGAATGGCAATGCCCACGTTTAGCAGAAGAACTGGTCAGTAGTGCGCCGGCTGGTGGGATATGACCGCTATAACTCCCATGCTGCGCTTGAGTACCTAAAACATCTGTATGACCTCATACGTCTTTACATCAACTTCTTTCAGCCGGCGCTCAAGCCAAAGCTCAAGACACGCCATGGTGTTAGGGTACATTATGTCAACAAACACCCATTATCCTTTTATAATATTGTATAATTGTGTGCGAGCCTCGAGTCTCAAAGCATTGGCTTAGACAGTAGATAAAAGCCATGGTTGTTGCCCTTGATAGGGCATCCAAATAATAACAATCAGTGTCAATGCCTGAAAGGAGAATTAGCGCGAGCCGGATTATTAATTAGAATTAGCAGCCTGTTATTGGTAATTACTTCATGTCCTGCTGTGGCAGCTGGTCATGTCTGGCAACTAATCAATTTCGAAGACAAGGAGGTTAATAATGGACAAGATACGTTGTGCAACTGAAGACCTGCCTAACGCATTGTTTTTTCTACACCGCCCGGTATCAACTATGATAGTTACTGCCCATCACAACGGGAAGGACAATGCTTTGGCGATAGGTTTGCATACACTTATCACTCATCGCCCGCCAATTTGCGGAGTATCCCTCACTCCCGAAAGGTTTAGCTACCCGATGATTAGGGACAGTAAGGAATTCGGGGTCAATTTCGTAACTCTTGACAAGGCTGAGCTAATTGCATATACAGGGGGTTGTAGTGGTCGTAAGGTAGATAAGTTCCAGGAGTTTGGCATAGCCAAAGAGGAGCCAATAAAGACATCGGTGCCAATCTTGAAAGATGCCTATGTCTCTTATGAATGCAAGTTAATTGATGATAGGCCCTATGGTGGCCACAGGTGGTTAGTGGGAGAAATTGTAGCTGTGCATTACGCGAAGAACGCCTTTACCACAGAAAAAAAGACATTGGATTTGGATAAGTACAGCCCTACACTAGCGCTGCATCCCACCATTTTCACTACAGCAAGTCAGGATGCAATAAGACGTATGGATCCAAAGATATATGGCACCCACGTAGGACCGCTTAAACATTAACCTGAGGTCTAGGGTAACTGCCATCTCCGAGACCCAATACCTTCGCTACTTCACCAGAAGATACAACAGGGCTGTATATGGTCTTACTATACTATAAGTTTGCGCTTGAGACCTTCTACCTCGCCCCAAATCAGGCTTACCAAAGCGAGGTATTAGTCCTAATCCTTATAAGCTTTAGCAAGCTCATAAGGAGAAAAAAGAGAACCTGACAGCATGACCTTCATAGAAAGCTCGTGGCACATACGGTTAGGTTTCCATGACATAGCAACCTGAAGTCGAGTTACCTACTCAAACGATTTGCCGTTCTTGGCGTTGCAGGAACCTGTCTTATTACTAAGAAGCCTCATCATCTTAACCTTTGTTATTAAGTCATCTTTGCTTTCGTAAAGTTTGGTGAACCGGTTAACCTTTTCTCCAATAAGTTTGGATTCCCCCGTAAGCAGGTCGCTGTATTCAGGCTCCTTAGCCATGGCGTAGGTCTGTGCTATTACGGCGCAATGGCGTTTAATCAATGGATGTTCGCTGGGATTTTCCACCCTCTCTCCAAGGATATAAGCTGTAGGGGGCATCGCCCTCAATGTTCGCTAATACTGTTCTGCCATCTTTAAATCCACCTTTATCTCCTATCGTCAAAGGCAGCCGCCTTCAACCCCAGCTCTTCGGCTTTGAGAACAATAGCCCGGCCAATTCTGCCCAAGCCTACCAGCCCCAATATCAGTTTACTCCTAATTTATTGGCAAACTAATATTTTTGATATGTTTGCGTACGAGGAGGCGATTTCTTCAAGTCCATACCAAGCATTTCGCCGATCTTGGCATATTCCGGTTTCAAATCATATTCCTCTTTATATTCTTGAATCATCGGGATTCCCCAATTATGTTCCTGAAGGAATTTCGTACCGGCGATAAAGTCAGGCAGCATTTCTGGAATCAACGTGAAAATGATTTCATCATCTTGGGCAGAAGCCAGCCTGCGGTCTCCTTTACAGGGAATAGCAACTGCACACTCGTGTTTTAGTAATGGAGGAACCACAGCGTAAACACAAACAGCATGGCCGGAAAGCTGAGAGTATACGTCCTTCCCGTCAATCCAGCATTTGACAATCAAAAGCTGACTCATCATCATGCCGTTAACGTGCATAACAATAACATCAGGCATAAAGTTGCAAGTGTTAATAGGAGCTGAGACAATCCCTTTGTATAAGCCATATTCGAACTGAGGCATGTTCCTGCACCACTCTCCGGCCGCTTTGAGCTCCCTCACACTGTCAGGATAACGATGGTGCCCTTCTAAGAAATACTGATTAGGCTCAGCAAACCCCAGTCCTATCACAGGCTCAAAACACCACAAGTCCTCCTTAAACATGGCAATGGTCAAGCCATCCCGCTGCGATTTTGCAAAGCTTTGGCATAAGGCATATTTATGTTTCCAATCGCGAGTCGGGATAATAGCACCTTCCGGAACCTCCTCCTTACTCTTTAACATCTTAACGGCTATGGGATGAACCCGCATGCGAAGCCATTGTTCCAACTCCGTCCCAAGTTCATGAACCTCTTTTAAAGTAATCATTTCTCCTCCTTTTTGAATACTCAGTGTAACACAGGTAAAGTCTAAAATTTCATAAAGTTAGCAGAGCGAATAATTTACTAACATCATCGATTTCTTCTAGATGGTTAATCATCTCGATAATGTCCTGCACCTTAGCACTTTTGATTGTAGAGTAACAAGCATTATTCCTAAATTTCTCTATGAGTTCTGCCTCGGTAGCTGGGTTGTCCTGGCTACCTTTAGGCGCTAGAACTTCCTCAGTGAATTTTCTTCCTTTAGTTGTTATCTCTACAATGCTACCCATGAAGATAGGCAGCTTGCCTGCCTTTGCCAGGCCGGTTATGAATTCATCGATCCGAGGGTGAGAGTCAAACTTGACCCTCTGCATAAGCGCTTTTATCCTGGGGTCATTAAAAGTAGCTGGCAGCTGCCAGGCAGGACTCGGGCTGTTGCCATAAAAGGCAGCAATGGCAATATTGAAGGTATTGGAAAATTGAGTGTCGGCAAAGCTTACCATTTCCGTGCCCATTCGATTCTCCGTCTGAATGATAGGGTCGCCTTTGACTACGATTTCATCTATCGCCTCGGGCTTGATTTCGTGTTCCTGCATAATCTTGCTAATACCTTCAATAGCTGTATGATACACAAAACAGGTGGGATACATTTTGAATCTCACCTCGCCAATATGCCAGACTTCACCCAACCCCTCAAGCAGATTATCCACCTTAAAAAATGGCGAGCCTACTATCTTCCAAAAACCCAACTCTCCATCCAAAATAGTTCTATCACCGGTGAAGCCCTTCTCAGCAGCTAATGCTGCAACTACAGCCAGTTGCGATATCCACCCCGCCCAGCAATTATACTTGGCCATGATTGATGGACCACTCATATGTTCCCATTTTATATTCGCTGGCACCGCAGTACTAGCTCCAGCTATACCAAAGGCGTTTGTCATCTCCTCCATATCAAGGTCAAGCAGTTTTCCCGCGCCAGCTACACTGCCGAATACCTCCGAGGTAGTGGAAAAACGGGGGGACTCCTCATAATATGGGGGCTCCTCTTTCAATACCTTATGCTGCGCTAGAGCACTTACCATCCTACCGCCAACCTCGTGAGCTAGAGCCAGTGCCAGGATTAAGTCCTTGCCCGAACTATGTTCTCTCTCAGCTATAGCCAGAGATGGCGGAGTAACATAAGGCGCAACATGGCTAGTCAGAGGACCAATATAATCGTAGTCGAGAGAGTTAATCAATTCACTATTAGCAAAGGTAGCGAGGGCATAAGATGTGCGGCGATTTCCAATGATGCTAGCCTGGGGATTGCCCCCGAACTCCTCGGCAAGTTCCAAGGCAATCCTGGCCCTGTCAGTAATGTAGCCTCCAAGGGCACAACCTATGCTATCAAGTAGCATCAGCTTAATCTTTTCAATCACCTCCTGCGGCAAGCTAGAATAGCTAGTCTCTATCACAGATTCGGCTAATTGCCGTGTTACGTTTTCAAACATCTTTCCCTCCTTTTTATTTCCTCTCACTTGACCCTAACAAGCAAGAAGCTCCGTAATCTGGCTAACATCACCTGCTTTCTCCAAGCAGCTCACTATAGTTTATTGCTCTTTCTACCCTTTCCCCTGATAAAAGTTTAGCAGAACGCGAAGGATAATCTCTGAATTTATCCCTGAGAGCTTACTAGGTGATGGGATCTCGCGGATGCACATAAGCGACATCCAGTTACGGTGAATAAGACCTACTATCTGCCTCTCCAGGAAATTATTAACTCCAATCATGCCTCTAGCGGCTAATAACGCCGAGAGGAGCCCCGGGACTGTTATGTCACTGTATTTTCGACCTGCTCCATGATTAAAGCTTAAAATTAGGTAAATATTCCTCAAACTAAACAGAATATTTATGCAGCAGCGATTTGCTCTGTTCCGATTCAGGTAAAACCTTACCTTGAGAAAACTTCAAGGAAGCCATTAGTTATATCGCCATCCTCGCCTCATTTCACGGTAACCGACTTAGCTAGATTGCGAGGCTTATCAGGGTCCAGGCCCTTGGCTACCGCCAGGTTGTATGCCAAAAGCTGAAGCGGCACAATGCTGACCAGAGGATAGAAGACCTCCGCAAGCGACGGAATCTTGATCCACTCATCAAAGGACTGTTCGTGCCGGTCGGAGACGCCAATGATGAACGCTCCTCGTGCCTTGGCCTCGGCCACATTGGACATAGTCTCCTCGAAAGTATAGTCCGCAGGGCATATCGCTATCACCGGAGTTTTTTGTTCAATCAAAGCCAGAGTGCCGTGCTTTAGCTCTCCAGCAGGCATGCCCTCGGCATGCACGTAGGCAACCTCTTTAGCTTTTAACGCCGCTTCCATAGCTATAGCGAAGTTTATCCCTCGAGCTATGTAATAAAAATCGCTCTTTCCTTTAAGCTCCTGAGCCAGCTCTGGTAATATTGCTCCATTATGGTTCAAATTCTTCTTGATCAGGGAGGAAATAGACTTTATTGCCCGCACGCCTTCCCGAAGCTGATTGGTCATGGCAAAAGCTAGCAAGTAGAATATCACTAATTCACTCACGAAAGACTTAGTGGCAGCGACGCCTATCTCGGGCCCGCAATTAAGATAGACTACCTTGTCACTGAGCCTCGTGAGGGAGGAGCCTACCACGTTGACAATGGAGAAGATGGTGGCCCCATTAGCTTTGGCCCTCTTTACCCCCTCCAGGACGTCAGCGGTCTCGCCACTCTGGGAGACGGCTATCACCAGAGTATCCTTGTGTATGGAGTCGGAGAAGTGATGGAATTCAGAGCCCATTATCACATCGCTAAACTTGCTGCCGACCTTAGAGAAAAGATACCTGCCGATGAGGGCCGCATGTCTCGAGGTGCCACAGCCAGTCAGCACTACCTGTTTTGTCCTCAGAATATCCATGGCCACTTCCATTATCAGCTCTCTGTCTTGCATCAGGGCGTAGCGCATGACCTGCGGCTGCTCCATTATCTCTTTGTGCATGAAGAATTCATAACCCTGCTTGGTAGCCCCATCCCATTTCCAGTTGACTTCCTGCGGCTCTTTCGGTATCTGTCTACCCTCACCATCATGTATGGTGACTTTCTCGTTGTTCAGGGACACAATCTCGCCATCTTCAACGAAGATAACCCTATTGGTATGCTCGAGGAAAGGAAGGGCATCGCTAGCAACGAAGTTTTCTCCTGCCCCAATCCCCACCACCAGAGGGCTGTCCTTACGGGCAGCCACGATCTTTTGTGGTTCACTCGCTGAGATAGCGAGGATGGCGTAGGAGCCTCTGAGTTCTTTAACCGTTTGGCGTATAGCCTGCTCCAGAGAAGACCCCATCTCCATAAACTCTCTGATGAGGTGCGGAATTACCTCACTATCAGTTTCCGAGACAAAGCTGTACTTGCGCTCGAGCCTGCGACGGAGTGGCTGGTGGTTTTCAATAATTCCATTATGGACGACGGCGACCTCCTGTTTGCAATCACAATGAGGGTGGGCATTGTCTTGGGTAACACCGCCATGAGTTGCCCATCTGGTATGCCCAATAGCTGTGTTGCCAGGGAGGCCTCCCAGGTTGTGTTTCTGGTTGACTTCATCAATTTTGCCGACATCTTTCTTTATCTGTAGTTGCCCATCATATAGGCTAGCTATGCCCGCTGAGTCATAACCGCGATATTCCAGGCGTTTCAACGCCTCAAGAACAATCGGGGCTGCTGATTTTTTACCACAATAGCCAATGATGCCACACATCTTAGTTTCCCAACCTTCTTAATAATTCCTGCCTTTTGTCTTCATCTAGCTTTGCTTTGTTGTTCAACACTTTACATTGAGACTCTGGCAAAGCTGCCTTATTTGGCCCTAAGTCCTGGCTGAGACATACAAGAGGGCCAACAAGAGAGTTAGAGCCCACTCGAACTCCAGGCATGAGGCAGGCATTTACTCCAATGCGGCAACCTCGGCCTATAATTGTGCCCAGCTTATCATAGCCAGTATCAATTTGACTACCCTCAACTTCCATAAAGATATTTCTTTCATCAAGGCGAAAGTTAGCTAGTACGGCGCCAGCGCCAAAGGAGCAATCATTATCTATTATAGAGTCACCAACGTAGTTAGAGTGAAACCAGCAATTATCGCCAATATAGGAATGCTTTACCTCAGTAGAGTAACCTACAACCGAGTTAGCACCAATGTGGCTATAGCCTCGCACTAAGGCATTATTGCCAATTATAGAATTCGCTCCGATGTATACTGGACCTCGAATCACAGCGTTTTCCAATACCCTGACATTATCACCCAGGATGACTTTCCCCTCAATGGTCGCTTTCTCAGAGATATGAGCTTCGGGAGAAATATAAGGCTCGGCATTATTTAGAAAATGTTCCATTACCTTAAATATATGCCAAGGGTATTTTATGGACGCCCAGAAACCATTGTAGGGAATCACCTTAATTTTATGTCCTTCCTCTGCCATATTATCCAGGGCACATTCATACACATCATCCTTGGCAGTCTGAACGGTTCCAATATAATCTAAAAGTTTTTCGGGATTATTATGTAGATGGACCAGGATATTTACCAAGTTGCTGGGCTCCTCACCTGGCTCGGGCTTTTCCACGATGTGCAGTAGTTCGTTTTGGGAATTCACTTGAAGGTAGCCTCCAGGGAAGTATTCCTTGACCTGGTAGCCCAGCATATATGATGAGGCAGAGGCTTTCTGAGCCTCTGCGATGATTCCAGCATATGCCGAGCCTTGAAAGACGTCATTAGCATTTACTACCAAAACCTCTCCCCGGATAAGGGAGTCGGCACTTTTCAAGGCATCCGCGACACCCAATGGTTCCTCCTGGAGGGCGAGAGCGACTTCTATCCCAGGAATTTTCTGGACTATTTGCTCTATCCTCGCTATATTCCTGGGATTCACAATAGCTACAAACTGGTTTAGTCCTGAGGCTCGAGCTATCTCTATCTGATGCTGGAGTAGTGGCTTTCCCAGAAAATCGAGGAGAAACTTATCCTCAGTGATGGGAAACATTCTCTTA
>CAZQBR010000063.1:0-8459 GCA_964591975.1 uncultured Dehalococcoidales bacterium | reverse complement strand
TTAATAATGCGCAAAACATTAAGCCCAGCTACGGCGCCAGCATCTTTAGTTGCGTTTCGCTGGCTATCATTAAAATAAGCTGGCACGGTGATTACAGCATCGGTGATTTTTTCGCCAATGTAAGCCTCAGCATCGGTCTTTAGTTTCTGCAATATCATGGCGGAGATTTCCTGTGGGCTATACTCCTTGCCCCCCATTAGCACTCTGCAATCGCCATTGGGAGCTTCAGCAATCTTATAGGGTAGGCGCTTTATATCATATTGAACTGTGGAATCCTTGAACTTGCGCCCGATGAGGCGCTTTATACTAAAGACAGTGTTCTCGGGATTAATCACTGCTTGGCGCTTGGCTATTTCTCCTACCAATCTCTCCCCTGTTTTACTTATGGCTACTATCGAAGGAACGAGGTTAGTACCCTCAGCACTGGGAATAATCTTAGGCTCGCCTCCTTCCATAACTGCCGCTACACTGAGCGTAGTACCTAAATCAATTCCTATTGCTCTACCCATGTTCACTCCTTCTTTTGGTTTTCCTGTTCTATTTTCTCCTCTTCCTTGCCTTTACCCACTATCACCATACTAGGACGAATTACTTTGTCCTTCAACTTATAACCCTTTTGGATTTCCTCTATGACCATCCCCTCTTCTCCTTCTCGGCGTGTTACTGCTTCATGCAAATGAGGGTCGAATGGTTCTCCTTTGGCTTTAATCTCAGTCAACCCCTGTGCTTCCAAGATCGCTTTAAGCTTATTATAGACGAGCCTGATGCCATCAATCCAACTAAATTCCATAAGTTGAGATGGCAATGAAACAAAAGCTCTTTCCAGGTCATCTACGATGAGTAACAGATTTGAGATAAGCATACTATTGACAAATTCGACCCTCTCCCTTTTTTCTTGCTCATTGCGCTTCTTATAGTTAATAAAATCAGCTTGGCTTCTTTGCCAATTAGTTAAATATTTCTCTGCTTTTTCCTTCTCCTCAGCAAAGGATTGTCTCAACGCTTCTATATCTTCTACCTCAACTTCCCCCTCAGTTGTTTCATTATTAGACAGTTTTTCTTCTTCAGCCAATTTTAACCCTCTAGATATATTCAGCTATTGAGTTGCTTAGCAATGTTGAGAGGCAATTAAGTGAAGACATAGCTCTGGCATAATCCATCCGCTTTGGGCCAATTACCCCAACGATGCCACTAGTCTTATCAGGTATCCCATATCGACTAATTATTAAGCTTAAATCTTGTAATGCTGGCTCCGGGTTTTCTTCACCGATGATTATTTTTACCTCCCCTTTACCAAGTTTCTGGCAAAATATGTTTCTAAGCCAGTTCTCCTCTTCTAACGCCTCTAAAGTGTTAAGTATTCTGGGGCTATTAGCGAATTCAGGTTGACTTAGCATCAGACGTAATCCCTCAAGATAAAGCTTGCCGTATTCCAACTTTTCTTCTTCAGCCATCATTTTTGCTACATATCCGGATACTTGCTCCTCCTCAGGAGAAAGTTCTGATTCGCTAGCTAAGATTTCGATGCTGGTCTTACCAGCATAAATAGAGCTAAGTTTGTTCGCTAACTTCGTTAGCTCATCCTGACTAACTTTCCTATCGAAGGGCAAAACCTGTCGTCTGACCTTTGCCTCATATAGAACCAAAACCAACAAAGCCATGAAATCTTGCAAGACTACCAGGTCGAGATATTTAAGGCGACAGAGAGCCGCTTTGGGTGAGGTTATTACTGCTACATTGCGAACGAAGCGTGCCAACCATGTTGCCGCCAGTTTCAGCCACTGTTCCATCTCCTCTTTTGTTTCCTGGTATAGTTGATAAACAAGATATCTCTCAACCGGGGGAAGTCCGATATCTTCGCTTATCGACGCCACATAATAGCGGTAAGCTTTATCAGTAGGTATACTGCCAGCCGAAGAATGTGGGCGCATAATATATCCCTCTTGTTCCAAATATGCCATATCGTTGCGAATTGTGGCCGGACTCACCTTTAAGCCATATCTATCCGCAATAGCCTTTGAAGCTACAGGTACTGCCTGAGCAATATAACCTCTAATTATTGTTTTGAGGATAACTTCTCTTCTTTCCGCCAAAGGCATTTAGCACTCTCCCTCTTCGATTGCTAATATGGTAATTTAACATTTTAAGTCTAGCCTGTCAACGAAACCTGCATGCTTGTTGCAAGTTCTCTTTTATTGACCGACAGCAGAATCAAGTAGTATTATGGCACAGATATGAAACCAGAAGAGGCATCCTCTCTCGCCCAACGTGATAGCGAAGTAGTCCAAATCTTAAAATTAGAAACGGAAAGACAAGCGAGTACTATAAATCTCATTGCCTCTGAGAACCATGCTAGCCGAGCAGTTCTTGAAGCTCAAGCTTCTCTCTTAACCGACAAATATGCTGAGGGATACCCTAGACATCGTTATTATGGTGGTTGCACTTATGCAGACGAAGCTGAGAACTTAGCCATTGAGAGAGTTAAAAAGTTATTTAAGGCTGAACATGCCAATGTCCAGCCACATAGTGGCAGCCAAGCTAACATGGCAGCTTATTCAGTTTTACTAGAGCATGGTGATGTGGTTATGGGCATGAATCTAAGCCATGGAGGCCATCTTACCCATGGCTCCGAGGTCAATTTCTCTGGGAAGTGGTATAGATTCATTCTCTACGGGGTTGATGCCAAAACTGAGATGCTTGACTATGATGAGATAGAACGTCTAGCTTTGGAGCACAAACCTAAGCTAATTATAGCTGGGGCAAGTGCTTACCCTCGCACCATTGATTTTGAGAGGTTTCGTTATATAGCTGATGAGGTAGGTGCTAAATTGCTGGCTGATATGGCTCATATAGCAGGAATAATAGCTGCTGGGCTTCATCCCTCTCCTGTGCTCCATGCTCAAGTGCTTACCTCCACTACACAGAAGACCCTCCGAGGCCCTCGAGGTGGTTTTATTTTGTGTAACAAAGAGATGGCTTCAGATATTGATGCTGCAGTTTTCCCTGGAATGCAGGGCGGTCCCCTGATGCATACCATCGCTGCTAAAGCCGTATGCTTTTTTGAGGCTACGCAGCCTGAGTTTATCACTTACCAGAAATCAGTGCTAGAAAATGCTAATGTCTTAACCTCCGAGCTTCAAGCACATGGCCTACGCATTGTTTCAGGAGGCACAGATAATCACCTTATTCTTGTCGACCTGTCTCCTATCGGGATAAATGGCAGGGATGCTGAGGAGGCCCTGGAGAGGGTTAACATATTAGCAAACAGGAACACTATTCCCTTTGACTCCAAGCCTCCGCAGATTGCCAGTGGCATCAGAATTGGCACACCGGCAGTAACTACGAGGGGCTTAGGAGCAGAGGAAATGAAGCATATTAGCTCTCTTATCGTTAAGGTGTTTTCTCACCTTGGCGATAAACATATTGAAAAGCAAGTCCGGGAAGAAGTAAGGGAAATGTGCCTGCATTTCCCCATTCCTGGCATAGGATAAGGCAACTATTTCAGGGGATAATCCGTGTTGGTACCTCTTGATTTAACGTGGCTCTCTGATGCTGCCTATGTAGCAAAGAGCAAAGAAGGAATATGACTAGTAAACCAAAGGGTGGTGTTTTCTACGGTTGGATAGTAGCAGCTGCCAGCAGCGTAATTTTGCTGTTAGTGTGGGGTTTCCAATATTCATACGGCGTCTTTTTTACTGTGCTATGCGCTGATTTAAATTGGAGCAGAACGATGGTTTCCGGAGCCTATTCTTTATTTATAGGCTGGCACTGCGTCAATTATTTGTTCGCAGGAAAGCTAAATGATAAATATGGGCCCCGGCTCACAGTAGCCATCTCTATAATCGCCCTGAGTGCAGGTTATGCCTTGATGTCCACTGTAAATATGACTTGGCAGCTCTATGTGTTCTACGGAATCATAATTGGCACCGGGTCTGGCTTTGCTTTTGTGCCCTTGTCTTCAACAGTATCCCGGTGGTTTGTAGAAAAAAGAGGGACAGCGTTGGGAATCGCTGTTGCTGGATCAGGAATAGGAGTATTAGCTCTGACGCCCTTTTCCCAGTTCCTTATCTCTAAATTTGATTGGCGCACCTCTTATTTAATCATAGCTGGTATCATCTTTATCATAGGCTTTCCTATTTCCCGATTGATGAGGGGTGACCCTTCGGAAAAAGGGCTTCTTCCCTACGGCATGAGAGAGGTAGAGGGAGAAGTCAAATATAATAACTCACCATCTACTACAATAGATTTCACATTTAGACAGGCAATCAGAACGACGGCATTTTGGCTCTTGTTCGCACTATATGCTCTTCTTGGCTTCACACTCCAAATGGTGATGGTCCATTTAAAGGCATATGCCACTGACGTTGGTATCACACCAATGGTTGCTGCTACTGTTATTGGCGTTATAGGTGGAACTAGCATGCTAGGCAGGATAACTATGGGCAGGGTCTCAGACAAGATTGGAAGAAAGGCATCTTTTTTCATCGCTTGCATCTTAATGGCTGTGATGATGCTGTGGTTGCTTGAGGCGAGGGAGCCATGGCAATTCTACCTCTTCTCTGCTATTTTCGGCTTTGGTTACGGAGCTTGGGTTCCCCTGTTTCCTGCGATAGCTGCTGATTGGTTTGGCACAAAATTCCACGGTGTTATCTTTGGAACAATGACGTTGGCTGCTGGTATCGGCGGGGCAATTGGACCTTTACTGGCTGGTTATATTTTTGACACTACGGGGAGCTATAACACCGCTCTTATTATGGGTGCTGTAACGTGTTTTATAGCTGCAGCTTTCAGCTTTGCTCTTAAGAAGCCCTATGTGGTAGAAACAGCCTGAAAGCACGATGCCTTGGATTTCCTCCTACTGCTCAAATACCATAGCAAGAAGAGATAAAAATTACGTGCTATAATATTGGCATCTAAGCATCCATAAGGGAGGGACAATGGATGAACTGAAGGTGTTTACCGGCAATGCTCACCCCACCTTAGCAGAGTCAATATGCGATTATTTGGGCATACCTTTAGGCAAAGCAGAAATTTTTGAATTCAGCAATGAGAATATCTTCATCCGCATCCTGGAGAATGTCCGCCAGCGAGATGTTTTTGTCATTCAGCCCATCTGCTCTCCAGTCAACAAGAGTCTGGTTGAACTGCTCATTATGCTTGATGCCTTAAGGCGGGCCTCAGCAGGGCGAATTACTATCGTCATCCCTTACTATGGCTATGGCCGCACTGATAAAAAAGACCAGCCACGGGTACCTATCACTGCCCGCCTGGTCGCCGACTTGCTTACTACCGCTGGGGCGGATAGGTTGCTTACAATAGACCTTCATGCTCCGCAAATTCAAGGATTTTTTACTATGCCTGTTGATGAATTGACTACCTTGCCTGTTCTGGCCCAATACTTCGAAGAGAAAGCCCTGGATAACTTGGTGGTGGTGGCCACTGATATTGGCATCTCCAAGCGAGCCCGTGACCTTGCCGCCAGGCTTAATGCACCACTGGCTATCATTGAAAAGAGACGCCTGGGGAATAGTGATGCTTCTGAAACCCTCAATGTGATTGGCGAGGTTCAAGGGATGTGCGCCTTGACCGTTGACGATGAGATTGATACCGCTGGCTCTCTAGTTAGTGCAGTAAATACTCTTACGGAGCATGGTGCTACTGAGGTTTATGCTTGTTGTACTCACCCTGTTTTCTCAGGCTCGGCTATCCAAAGGATAGCTTCTAGCCCGGTAAAGGAAGTGGTGGTTACTGATACTATACCTGTTATCGACAACAAAAAACTGGATAAGATTACCATTTTACCTATAGCTTCGCTTGTTGGAGAAGCCATTCACCGCATTCATACCGGGTTGTCCATAGGAGCTATGTTTGAGTAAGAAGTTTGCCACAGGCAAAGACGGAAGTAACTAGGAAGATTCATTTAGTTTTTGCAAAGCAAAAATGTTTAAGTGGTTTAGCGGTCTAGTTGATTCTAACGAGAAGGAGCTGAAGCACCTTCAGCCCCTGGTTGACCGCATAAATTCACTGGAGCCTGAGTTTGAACCACTCACCGATGCCCAGCTTCGGGCTAAAACTGATGAATTCAAGGCGCGGCTAAATAAGGGTGAGAGCTTAGACGAGCTTTTGCCTGAAGCTTATGCTGCAGTTAGAGAAGCAGCTAAAAGGACCATAAAACAAAGACACTTTGACGTGCAGTTGATGGGGGGGATTGTCCTTCACCAAGGCAAGATAGCAGAGATGAAGACTGGTGAGGGGAAAACTTTGGTGGCTACCTTGCCTCTTTATCTCAATGCTCTTACTGGCCAGGGTTGCCATTTGGTCACCGTTAATGATTACTTGGCTAGGAGGGATTGCTATTGGATGGGTCCCATTTATCACGCTCTAGGGCTGAGCGTTGCCAGCATACACGCTCAACAAAACCCAGACCAACGCGCACCCTCCTACATTTATGACCCCGACTATGAATCGGAAGACAAAAGGTGGAGTTTTCTTCGTCCTGTCACTCGCCGCCAGGCTTATGAGGCGGATGTAACTTATGGCACTAATAATGAGTTTGGTTTTGATTACCTCAGGGATAACATGGTTGTGGATTTGCCTCAGTGTGTCCAGCGTCCTCCTAACTACGCCATCGTTGACGAAGTTGATAATATCCTCATTGACGAAGCTCGCACCCCGTTAATTATAAGCGGTTCTGCTGAGGAGGCAACCCAGAAGTATTATACCTTCGCTCATTTAGCTTCTCGCCTTATCAAAGACGAGGATTACACTATTGATGAAAGGACTCGCGCCGCAAGTCTCACTGAGACTGGCATCAGCCAGATGGAAAAGGCGCTCAAAAGTGAAGACTTGCTTAAAGCGCCCAGCCTCTACGACCCCTCTAATTACTTCCTCACCCAATATGCAGAAAGCGCTCTTAAGGCCCATGCCCTATTTAAGAGGGACCGTGACTACGTGGTCAAAAATGGACAGGTCATTATCGTGGATGAATTCACCGGCAGGTTGATGTTTGGCAGGAGATATTCTGAAGGATTACACCAGGCCATTGAGGCTAAAGAGAAAGTGAAGATTCAGCGAGAAAGCATTACCTTGGCTACCATTACTTTCCAGAATTATTTCCGCCTATATCAGAAACTAGCTGGCATGACTGGTACTGCTGCTACCGAGGCTGAGGAGTTTCACAAGATTTATAAATTAGAAGTAGTGGTCATACCCACAAATGAGCCACTGGTTCGCACTGAGCACCCTGACCAGATTTACAAAGATGAGGAAGCTAAGTTTAGAGCAGTAGCCAGGGAAATTGAGCAATTCCACAGCCAGGAAAGACCAGTCCTTATAGGTACAGTTTCCATTGAGAAATCGGAGTATCTGAGCGACATCTTGAAAAGAAAAGGCATATCTCATCAGGTACTAAATGCTAAGAACCACGAAAAGGAGGCAGGCATTATTGCCCAAGCTGGGCGCCTGAGAGCGGTAACTGTGGCTACTAATATGGCAGGACGTGGCGTGGATATCATTCTCGGTGGTAACCCTGAGGGGCGTAGTAGCGCAGAATGGCTTGAGGAACACAATAATGTAGTTCAGCTTGGCGGGTTCCATATCATTGGCACCGAGCACCATGAAGCCAGACGCGTTGATAACCAGCTTCGTGGAAGAGCAGGAAGACAAGGAGACCCAGGCAGCTCCCGTTTTTATGCTTCTCTAGAGGATGAAATTGTTCGTCGTTTTGGTGGTGACCGTATTAAGGGACTTATGCAATGGGCTGGCATGGATGCTGATACTCCCATCGAACATCCCATGGTTACCAAGGCAATAACAAATGCCCAGGTGCAGACGGAAGGCTATCATTTTGACATGCGTAAACATCTCGTAGAATACGATGATGTGGTAAACAACCATCGCGAGGTGATTTACGCTGAAAGAAAGAAAATCCTGGGTGGTGCTGACCTTAAGGCAAATATAATATCTATGATTCAGGACGAAATCCAGGGCCTAGTAGCCAGCCATTTTGGTGGTGATTTGGTTGAACCAGATTTACCCGGCTTGCTCGAGGATGTGTCTCATATTTTCCCATTGCCACCACAAATTGGGAAGGATGGGTTTTCCGAGCTTAATAGCAAGCAAATCGCAGGAAAGCTAAGCGACTATGCCATTGATGTTTATGATCAACGAGAGCAGGAGGTAGGTTCTGATAATATGCGCCTTATAGAGCGCCTGGTGATGCTCCGTGTTATTGATAGATTATGGATGGAGCATCTTACTGCTATGGAGCACATGCGCCAGGGAATAGGTTTGCGTGCTGCTGGTCAGCAAGACCCCCTGGGAGTGTATAAAAGAGAGGGTCATGCCCTTTTCGATGCCCTTCTAGCCAGTATTCAACACGATGTTGCCCACAGCATTCATCATGTCGGCATCACTAAAAATGTCACTGCGAGCGAAGCGAAGCAACCTCGCAAAAAGAC
>CAZQBR010000062.1:0-8534 GCA_964591975.1 uncultured Dehalococcoidales bacterium | reverse complement strand
TTTCATTCCTAGATAAAGGCAAGACAGCCAACTTCACGGGAGCTAAAGAAGGATGGAGGCGCAAAACTGCTCTCTTTTCTCCTTCAACCACTTCATCGTGATAGGCATCAACGAGCAAAGCTAACACAGAGCGGTCAACGCCAGCCGAGGGCTCAATAACGTAAGGAACATATCTCTCACCGCTCTCCCCATCATAATAGCTAAGCTCCTTGCCGCTATACTTGGCGTGCTGGGTTAAGTCGTAGTTACCCCGATTAGCTATGCCCTCTAACTCCGACCAACCCATAGGGAACAGATACTCAACATCGTAGCAATCCTTAGCATAATGGGCTAGCTCGTCTTTGCCGTGTTGGCGGAGACGCAGGTTCTCCTCCTTTATCCCCAACTTGGCATACCAATCAAACCTTTCCTTGACCCAATAATCAAACCAAGCCTCGTCAGTCCCGGGCTTGACAAAGTACTCTAGCTCCATGTGCTCAAATTCCCTGGTCCTGAAGATGAAGTTGCCCGGGGTGATTTCATTACGGAAAGACTTGCCTGTTTGAGCAATACCCAAGGGCAGCCTTTTCCTGGAAGTGGTAACTACGTTTTCAAAGTTGACGAACATTCCCTGGGCAGTTTCCGGGCGAAGATAAACGGTGCTTGCCTCCTCCTCCACAGGGCCCATAAAGGTCCTAAACATTAAGTTAAACATGCGCGGCTCGGTTAGCTCACCACCACACTTGGGGCATCTTTCATTGTCTATCTCGGTAGCTCGCCACCTCAAATGGCAGGACTTACACTCCACCAGAGGGTCTGTAAAGCTATCAACATGGCCGCTAGCTTTCCAGACTTCAGGATGCATCAGAATGCTGGTATCTATGCCCACTACATCGTCTCGCTCCTGAACTATCGCCTTCCACCAGGCATCTTTAACATTGCGCTTAAGTTCCACACCTATAGGACCGTAGTCCCAGCAGCTACCCAGTCCTCCATAAATTTCGCTGCTGGGGAAAATAATGCCTCTCCTTTTACATAGGGAAACAATTTTCGCCATATCTACCTTATCGGGCATTCCATCTCTCCTTTGGTTTTCTAGCTTATCAGCTTTGCCTACAGGCGTCAAAAACACTAAGCCAAAGGCGTTCAAAATTCCCGCTTCCGTTCTTAGCCGCAGCTTGAACGAAACGAAGAATCCTAATTCTACAAAAGATATCTCTTAGCCCTGAGCGACCAGGATTTCCTATATAGCAAAGCCGGTCATTGGGTGCTCAACACTGGAGACCCCAGGGTTTTCGCCGACCTGCTATGGACTGAAGCCCACAGCAGGATTATAGAGGGAAGGTAGTTTTGCCAAAGGAGCTCGTTCTTGGTATTGGCTATGCAGCTTATTGCCAGGACACCAGGGTTAAAACAAATGTTTTAGCTGCTTTCATGCCGCTTTCCCAAGGTTGGCTGTATTCCATCAATATAGTGGACATGACTAGCTAGCGTCGAGCTTGGTGAGGGACCGGCCTTATTTTGCGCGGGGCAACCAGCCACATAAGCACTGCAGCGGCTACGAAACAACCCAGAACCATGAGAGTGATCACGAAGTAGTTGCCGGTTCTATCATAGAGAAATCCGGTAAGCCATGGGGCGACGGCACCACCCAGGGAACACCCTAGAATTACAAAACCTATGATGGACCCGAGATATTTTCCTTGGAATAGGTCAGCGACCGTAGCAAGCATCACCGGACCCCCAATCCCCAATCCCAAACCGAGCAAGACAGCAAATAAGAAAGGCATCCAGGGCTGAGTCGTATCCGTTATTAAAAATAGCAGCAATACAGCGCCAGCACCTAGCAAACAACTTAGTATGAAGACTTTTTCCCTGCCCAACCGGTCTGAAAGATAGCTGAATAGATTCCCGACTGCGAATGTAATGCCAAATACGCTGTATACGGTAGCAGCCTGCATAGGCTCATAACCCACATCCCTGAGAAAATATACCAGATGAGTTATGCCTACCTGCTCAGCGAAGCCCAAGGAGCAAAAGGCCATGAGAAAAATAAACCAGAACTGGTAGGTTCTCATCGCCTGCCTCAGCGTCCAGGTAGTACTAGCCCATTGCTCATTCAAGCTGGCATGTTTGTCTAGGGCCTGGGACCTAGATAATGCCTGCTGCTGCGACAGCCCATCAGGCAGAAGACCCTTCTCCTGTGGACTACGTCGTATTAGAAAAATACACAGCGGCACAACAAGTGGAATGGAGAAAAGCCCTATGAAGATATAGGCAGTTTGCCAGCCAAAGCTGGAAATCAGCAATTGGACAATGGGAGCAGATACCAGGCTGGTGCCAAAGCCAGCGGTCAGGATTCCAATGACCATGCCCCGTTTCTCAACAAACCAGTTCGCAATTATAGTACTAAGAGGCGTGATTCCTATCATGCTTAGGCCAACCGCTACCATTACTCCGTAGAGGAGGTAGAATTGCCACTGCGATGTGGCTAAGCTACACAGGGCGATACCACCTCCCACAACGCAAGCCCCCACCGACATAACCAGTCTTGGATTAAATCTATCCACCAGGCTGCCTACTATGGGCGCCGCTAAACCATAGACGCAGATATGGATAGAAAACATCAGCGCGGTGTTACCTCGACTCCAACCGAATTCCTCCACGATGGCAGGATAGAAAATGGAGAAGCTGTTCCTCAAGCCATAGCCAATCATTATGATGATAAAAGCTGCGGCTACGATAACCCAACCGTAGAAGAATCTCGGCCTTTGTTTCAAATTGTTTCCTATTTTCTAGAAATCAGCTTCTGTGGCAAAGAGCGGAATTTTCTGACAACTCACAAATGGTGGAGGTTAGCTAGTGTAGGGAAAGGCATGACGGTTAGTCTATCAGTTTCATCGAAGGTCGGCAAGAAAAGTCAGAGTCAGTCTTTACATTCTTCAGTTTGAAACGGGGTAAAAGCACTCAATAATTCAACGCGACCAGGTGCCAGCAACCATGCCAATGGGAACTCTTCTTCTTGCAGAACTTTCAATTATTGATTCTTGAGTGGCACCATCGCTCAGAGCCAATCCAGCCTTTGTTTTCTGTAACTTAGCCGACCCTTTTTCTCATAGAGTTATCTCCAACTCCTCGGTCAGTATAAGAAGCCAAGCTTACCAAGCAGTAGCACCGCCATCAACGCAAATAACCTGCCCGGTTATATAACTAGAAGCATCAGAAGCAAGGAATACCGCTACTCCTTTGAGTTCTCCTTCTCTACCAATACGACTCATGGGAATCTGATGCAGAAGCCTTTCGCCAGCTTGCTCTATTACCCCCTTGGCCATACGTGTTGGGAAAAAGAAAGGGGCAACTGCATTTACACGAATATTATGCCTCGCCCACTCCACAGCCAACTGTTTAGTCATAGCGATTACTCCTCCCTTGCTTGCATGGTAACCTATTGCTTGCATTACCTGGGGGTCTATACCAAGGAGACCAGCTGTTGAGGAAGTATTGATGATGATACCCCCACCCTGTCCTATCATTTGCTTGCCCACCTCTTGGCAGCACATAAATAGTCCAGTAAGATTAGCAGCTAATACAACATCCCATTTGTCCAGTGCCATCTCTTCGGTAGGTGCTCCCCAGCTTGTACCAGCATTGTTTATCAGAATATCAACCCTACCCCATTTGGCTACAGTTTCAGAAACAAATCGTTTGACATCCTCCTGGCGAGTGACATCGCCATTTAAAGCTAGACAATCGATGCCCAATGACTTCATCTCTTCACAAGCTGGCATTAGCCATTGCTCCCGCCTGGCAGTAATAGCCACCTTAGCTCCTGCCTCACCAAGACCAATGCTCATTTCCTTTCCCAAACCCCTCGAACCTCCAGTAACTATGGCTATCTTCCCTGTCAAATCGAATAGTTTAGCAACATGCATTTAATTCTCTCCTCTCTATTAAACTTTTATGATGGTGGCGTCAGCTTGAGCTAGTCCTCCACAAATTGCGCCCAAAGCATAACCACCCCCCCGCCTCCGAAGTTCATACACCAAATTCATTATAATCCTGGCTCCACTTGCTGTATTAGGGTGGCCAATAGCTATGGCACTCCCGTTGATATTCGTTTTTGCCTTAATAGTCTCCCATTTTACATCATCCTCTTCAGCCAATAGCTTAGTGGAAACTAGAGGAACAGCAGCAAAGGCCTCGTTGATCTCCATAACACCGATATCATCTATAGTCATATCCACCTTTCCCAAAACCTTCCTAATGGCATATCCAGGTCCCTCAGGCATGCGATGGGGTGAAATAGCTATGGATACCTGTGAAATTATGGTAGCGAGAGGCTCAATGTCGAGCTCTTCAGCCTTGCTGCGGCTCATTATCAGGATTGCTGTGGCACCGTCATTCATGCCAGGAGCGTTTCCTGCAGTTATTGTCTTACAGCCATATATTGTTTTTAGCTTAGAAAGTCTCTCTATACTGGTATCTGGCCGATACTGCTCGTCGATATCCAGTATTCTTGGCTGCTCATCTTTCTTTTGTGGAGGTATGGTAATGGGAATTATCTCATCCTTGAATTTCCCTGCGTTCCATGCGTTGCCATAATTTACGTGGCTCCTGAGCGCCCACTCATCTTGCTCCCCCCTACTGATCGCATATTCTGCTGCTACATCATCAGTATCGACTGATACCGGATTAAAATTTTTGTAGCCAAGTGCAAACAAAGGGTCCTCCATTTTTACATCACCCAGCTTAAAGCCGTTAAATCGAAGTCCTCGCACAATTATGGGCTCCTGGCTAAAAGAAGTAGCTCCACCTCCAATGGCGGCCTCTATTTCTCCAAGCTGTATAGCCATACAGCCAAGCTTAACTGCTGACATAGCGGAAACACAGGCCTTGTCTAATGCTATCGATGGGGTAGTAGATGGTAATCCCGCTTTCAGCAGAGTCTGCCTGGCAGCGACTGGAGTGTAAACATCCTTGCATGGAGATGTATCTCCAACTCCCCAGAAAACCTCATCTACCACATTGGAGTTCACATTAACGCGGTTTAGTACCTCCCTCATAGGGATGGCACCCAGGTCAAAATAGTCAAAACCCTTAAGAGATCCACCATACCTGCCAAATGGCGTTCTGGCAGCACTCACGATTACTATTTCTCTATTGCTACTGTCACCCATTGCCTTTCTCCTCTTTTCGCCTGCCGTCCACTAAGAAAAGCCTTAGCCGAGAAATCCCAACTACGCTTTCTGTGCGTAATCATAGGAGCTGCCACCATATTTTCGGCCCAGGCAACCAGATGCCATCATCTTTCCAAATAGTTGTGCTGGACAACCTCCTATATTAGCACCACTCAGCATTCAATCATTTCCTCTCTATCATTCCAAGTAAAGCGAAGAACCTAGACCATTCGTTATTTCTCAGGACGACAAGATAAACGGTAGAATTGTACCCCTTACTCCAGATATTAGCAAAGGTGCCGAGAAGTCATCCGGCAATATCTCACCTGTCATTCTGAGCAGGGATTTGCCCACGCTACTCATCAGGTAAGGTATCGCGCGAGGAGCCATTCCTTTTTTACTCCACTCCCTTAAAAGGAAAATAGTAAATTAGGGTAACAGAATAAACAATCTTAGCTGCCTGATGTTATAATCAGCGCAAGTATAAGCTAGTATTGTTTAGCGACGAAGTAAGATATAGTGTAAAATCAATCTTGGCGTGCCGCTGCTTTACTCCGTTTAGGCTTTTCAGTGGTGTAAAGAGACATAAGGTTTAGCACTTGAGATGCGTTATGGGAAGACAAGCAAAAGTGCTAAGTTTTGGGTTCAACTCTAGGTTTTTGTAAAATATAAAATCCAAGGAGGATCAAGGTGGACAGAAAGTTCAAAAAGCTATTTGAGCCAATTCAAATCGGGGCAGTGACTATCCCAAACAGGATTTATTTTCCTTCTACGAATATGAATTATGCCGGGCCCCATGGGGAATCCACAGACCGGGATATAGGTCATTACGAAGCCCTAGCTAGAGGAGGTACTGGCCTGATTTGCATTGATTACTCATGTATCAGTCCGGAAGGAAGAAGCGCAATGGGTCAGCGGGGGCTATGGGAGGACGAGCTTATGCCCCGTTTCACATTGGTGGTTGACGCTATCAAGGCTCGTGGAGCAGTGGCAACAACACAGATTCATCATGCAGGTGTTAATGCCAAAAGTGACAGAAGGTTTTACCAAAGTAATACGACAACACAGCCTCATCGTGCTGGGCTAGCACAGCCAGTGGGCCCGAGCAGCCTCGGTAATCTACAGCTCTTCGTCTCTAAACCACGGGAACTCTCTACCGAAGAAGTTGAGCAACTCGTCGAGAAATTCGCTGCCGCAGCAGAGAGAGCTAAGAACTGTGGAGTAGATATGGTTGAGGTTCACGGGACTCATGGGTATCTCGTGTGCCAATTCATGTCACCTATATATAATATGAGAACTGATAAATATGGCAGGGACAGGGCGCTCTTCGCTATAGAGATTGTTCAGAAAATCAAGGAAAGGTGTGGCGCTGACTTCCCTGTCATCTTCAGGTTGAATGCAGATGAGTTTAATCCACAAGGTATAACTCTTGCTTATGCTAAAGAGGTAGCCAAAAAGCTTGAGTCTGCCGGCGTTGATTTGCTAAACGTCACAGGTGGTAACTATGACACTTTTGACTATATTATACCTAATATGTATCTTGAGGATGAGGAGGAAACAGAATATTACCGGTTTATGAAATTGGGTTCAGAGATAAAGAAGGTTGTCAATATTCCAGTTGCAAGCGGTGGTTTGATCACAGACCCAGCAGTAGCTGAGAGGCTCTTGGAGGAGGGGGCTTTAGATATGGTGTTCGTTAGCAGGCAACTTCTCGCTGACCCCGACTGGCCTAACAAAGTCAAGAGTGGCCGGCTAGAGGATATAAGACCCTGCTGCGCCTGTCAGGATGGGTGTATTGGAAGGGCTATACTCGAACAGCCGATTTGGTGCACCGTCAATCCCATGGTTGGCTTCGAGTATAGATGGGCAAATGAAGATGCTTTGCCCAAGCCAGCAAAAAACAAGAAGGTACTGATTGTTGGCGCTGGGCCCGGAGGACTTGAAGCTGCTCGAATCTGTGCCTTTAGAGGGCATCAAGTATCAATTGTTGAGAAAGCTGACAAAGTTGGGGGTACTGCTAATATAGCAAGCGTCCCCAGTTTCAAGAAAAGATGGAGGAAATTAATTGAATGGTATGATACACAACTAAAGAAACTCGGCGTACAGATTCAATTAAATACCGAAGCAACAGTGAGTTTGATCAAGAAGGAGGCACCTGATGCTGTTGTAATGGCTACGGGCTCTGAGCCTGCAATACCAGATATACCTGGAATTGAGAAAGCAGTTACGGCAGACGATGTGTTGCTAGGCAAGGAGAAAGCAGGACAGAATGTCGTGATTATTGGTGCCGGAGCTGTAGGGCTCGACACGGCTTTATATCTAGCCAAGCAGGGCAAAAAAGTTACCGTGGTTGAAGCATTGCCGAAAGCAGGTACTGATATGGACACAACAGTATCGGTGTCCTTCTTCAGAAAGCCAGGAGGTTTACTAGAAAAGTATAAGATCGACGTAATGACAAAGAGCCCGGTTATTGAAGTCAAAGATAACGGAGTAGAGATAGTTGATGCCGTTGGTTGCCGGAAACTCGTTGAGGGTGATACTGTAATCTGCGCTGTTGGTAGAAATTCAGTGCTAAATAATGAACTTACGGAGGATATTGAAGAGGTCTATGTTATAGGAGACGCTAGAGCACCGAGGAAAATCATTGATGCCATACATGAAGGTTTCACAATAGCTCTCGATATTTAAGACTAAGCATCGTTATTTTTAACTGTTAGCGCGGTTGTGTAATTGCCTTTTTGATTTATGCTCCCATGCTTTCTGTAATAAAGTTAGAACCGCATCATAGCGGGATTGAAAAGGATGCAAATAAGATGCCATAAGGAGATGAACAATGGTAAACGGGTATGACATAGAAGTAAAGTTGCTCGCTGTTACTCCTGAGGCTGAGAGGCTAGTAGAAACGGCGGGAAGGTTGTGCTGGGATACCCAAGATAAAACGGGCACAATGCCTGACCGAATTCAAAAATGGCTAGAGGTAGGGCACGAATCGATGATCGAGCATGCTTACGCCACTTTTTATATCCGAGCTAGCCGTGTTCTGACACATGAACTTGTCAGACATAGACTGGCAAGCTATAGCCAGAGGAGCCAGAGGTATGTTAAAGAAAATGAGCCGCGATACGTTGAACCCCCCGAAATTAAGGAAGGGGGTGAACTCGCCCGCCAACGGTTTGAAGAGGTTATGAAAACTTGCTGGGAGGCTTATCGGGATTTGCTGGCTAAAGGGATAAAGCCTGAGATAGCCCGTTATGTCTTACCTAATGCCTGCGAGAGCCAAATAATCTGCACCTGGAACTTCCGTGAGATTCGCCACATTATTAAGTTACGAAGCTCCAAGCGAGCCCTTCCCGAATTTAGGGCTGTAGCTAGCGAGAT
>CAZQBR010000061.1:0-8581 GCA_964591975.1 uncultured Dehalococcoidales bacterium | reverse complement strand
ACTTTGATGCAGTCTTTAGTGGGGAGTCCGAGATTTCACTGGCTCGTTATTTAGATGGGGATAAGGATATTCCTGGGTGCTATACTCGCGACAAGACTTCGCCTGTTAAGCCTGACATCATTATGGACCTTGATTCACTTCCTTTGCCTGACTATCAGGCTCTATCCAATATTGAATACTTTCTTGAGCCCAGAAGAATCTCTTTGCACACCAATCATCCTGTCTCCTCGCTGGATTTCTATACTAGCAGAGGATGTAAGTATAACTGCGCTTTTTGTTGCTTTAGCCAGATAAAGAAGCGTGTCTACAGCGTAGAATGGGTATTGAACTATTTCCTAAAGATGATGAAGGACTATGGTGTATACACATTTTATAATCTTGACTCAACTATTGGGGATAGCCAAGAGTATGTCCACCAATTTTGTGAATCATTAATCAGGACAGGGTTGAATCGGCGGTTGACACTCTGCGCCAGCCTTCGGGTTGATTCGGCTAATGATGAGCTTTTTTCTTTAATGAAAAGGGCGGGCTTTCGAAAAATCACCTTTGGCTTTGAGTCAGGAAGTGACCGTATTCTGAAAAGAATGCGAAAAGGGACTACTGTAGAACAAGGGAAGCAGGCATTAGCTTTATGTAGGAAGCATAATCTTCTTGTCCATGGTTCTTTTATAGCAGGGTATATTGGGGAGACTATCGATGATGCCGAAGCAACCCTGCACTTTATGGAGGATGCGCAATGTGATTTAGCGAGCATTAACAAATATGTCTGCCTTGTTGGTAGCGCAGATTATATGAGACTCCGGGGAGAAGGGAGAATCAAGATAGAGAAAATAGAAGATTATGTGCCTTATTCTTCCTTCCACACACCATTAAAATGGCATGATATGGATGAGGCTCAATTTAGCAAAGTGTTCAATAAAATGTGCGGTATCCAGAGGCAGAGTCTAGCCCCTATGCTTCCTAGATTGTATGTCTTACAGGATAGGGTGTACAACTGTGTATCAAATATCTTAGAGGGGGTTAGGAGATGAGAGTAGTCTTTATTAACCCTTGGTCACAAGATGAAGAGAAGGTAAAATGGACACCTGATTACCAGACCCATTACTGGCGAAATGCTTACTTTGGCCTTGTGCAAATAGCCACCTATACTCGGTCGCTGGGGCATGATGTTGTTATTATCGATGCTGAGCGTGATTTATTAATGGAAGCTAAGGGGAAACCTAAACTCCTGCTCAAGCAGATAAAACAGAAAGTCACCGATCTACACCCTGATGTTGTAGGAGTCTCCGGTATGAGCTGGAGATACCCTGTATCTAGCAAGATATTGGATGAACTCACACCTTTGAGTAGGGAGATTGGCTTTAAGTTGATCCAGGGTGGGCATCACGCTACTGCATATCCAGAAAGCTGTATCAATGACCACCCTAGGTTAGACTGTGTATTCAAGGGATTTGCTGAGGTAGGGGTTAAGCAGTATCTTGAGGCCACTACAAAGGATAATATCGATGGCATTGTCTATAAGAATGGAAACAACTTTCTACATACCCTCGACTGTTATACCAAAGACTTAGATTCATTACCTATGCCGTACTGGGATTTATTAGATACAGCCTTTTATACCTATCCCTCTGTGTGGGTACACCGTTCTATGACGACACCTGTTCGGAATTTAGATACTATAGCCAGCCGTGGCTGCCCTTTCCGTTGCAAGTTTTGTACTGGCTCACCCGGCAAGCCAACCTGGCATAGTGTAGATTACATTATAGAGTACATTCGCTATATCAAGAGTAAATATAATATCAACTCTACCATATTTCAGGACTCATCTTTAGGGAGTAATCACCGATTCCTTAAAGAGCTATGCGAGAAACTTATTACTAGCAATGTTAGCAAGGGATTGATATGGACCGCCAACATGAGGGCGGATCAGGTAACAGTGGAGATTGCCCAGTTAATGTATCAAGCTGGTTGCCGGATGGTGTTTGTTGGGTTTGAATCAGGTAGTGATAGAGTGCTGGAAGCTATGGATAAAAGAACGACAAGCAAAGACAATGCGAAATGCGCTCTAGCGCTTGAAGTAGCAGGGATGCCATATTGGGCAAGTTTCATTGCAGGCTATCCAGGTGAAACAGAAGAGGAGCTTAAAGAAACTATAAGATTCGCGCAGTCTATCCACCCCTTGGCAGGATGGGCTAATCAGTTCTATCCTAGCCCGGGTAGCCGAGTATTTGGAGAATTGATAGGGGAAGGGAGATTATCTATACCTAAAAACCCCAAAGGCTGGGCAGCTATTTCCAGAATAGGGCAGAAAGGCGATGTTAAAAATGGTAGGTGGGCGGCAATGTCAAAAGGTACATTCAAAAAACTGGTAAGGCAGTTCCAAATTTTAATGATAGAGGTTACTAATAAGGGCGTTCAAAGAGAGTTAGAGTTTCCAAGTTAAGGAGGTATGATGTCAGCTAGGATTTGTCTTGTTGTAACAACTATAAGTGATGGTTTCTTCCTCGATGCTTATGCAAACAAGCTAATAGAGGAGGAGATGGTTGATGACACATTAATTATTGTGATACCAGATCGTAAAACTCCACCCCAACTATTCCAGAAATGCAGGCAGCTTGAGAGACGGGGAATAAAGGTACTATGCCCAACTTTAGAAACACAAGACCGCTTCTTATCTAAACTTGGTGGTATCCAATACATAACTCCATACAACTCTAATGAGCGGCGGACTGTTGGCTTTCTTATGGCACTTATGAATGGTTGCGAGTTTTTAATCACCATAGATGATGACAACTTTTGCCGGCGGGGTGAGAGTTTCTTCGCCGAACATATCGCCATGATGGAGGGTAAGCAGGAATTTAAGGTAGTCCACAATGAGAATGGGTGGTTCAATATATGCGATATGATGGTGATTGAGCCTAACTATAGAGTCTATGCTCGTGGCTTTCCGTATTACAAGCATTATGAGGATACCAGGATGGCTTTTTCAACAGAGAGTGGTCTAATAAAGATGAATGCAGGGCTTTGGCTGGCAGAGCCTGATTTGGATAGTATAACCTGGCTAGTAGCCCCTGTAAAAGCGAAGTCATTCAATGGAGAATCACTTGTCTTGGGGGAAGATGCCTGGTCGCCGATTAACACACAAAATACAGCTTTACATAGGGATGTCATTGTTAGCTACTACTATGTCCGCATGGACTATCCTTTGGCGGGTATTCCGATAGACCGCTATGGTGATATTTTTAGTGGTTACTTTAGCCAAGCTGTTATAAGGCATATGGGGCATCGAATCAGGGTAGGAAGCCCATTAGTTGACCATGACCGTAATTCACATGACTTTATGCAAGATGCCTATAGAGAATTAGCCTGTATATGGGTCCTTGAAGATTTACTGGAGTGGTTGCCGGGGGCTAAACTTGAAGGCAGCACATACGAAGAAGCCTATGTTAGCCTGAGTTATGCTATAGAGGACATAGTAGAGCAGTTTTCAGGCTTTATCTGGACAGATGCTGCGCGTGGCTACTTTCACCAAATGGCACACCATATGAGGACTTGGGTTAAGGCAGTCAGGATCATAGAGGGTAAATGACCAACAACCCATATATTAGCTTTGTAGTAGTAGCCCGTAACGATAACTATGGTGGTAATTTCCTGCACAGGATGCAGGTTTCTATGAACTCGCTACTAACATTATGTGTGTGGGAAGGCCTCAATGCCGAGTTTATAATCGTTGAGTGGAATCCTCCTCCTGATGAGCCAAGATTGGCAGAGGCTTTGTCATTGCCTAAGACTCTGGGAGTACGCTTTATTGAAATACCCAATGAGATTCATAGGGGTTTACCCAATTCAGAGAAGATACCTATATTTGAGTATATTGCCAAGAATGTGGGCATTAGGAGGGCTAAAGGGGAATATGTGTTAGCAACTAACCCAGATATAATTTTTAGTATAGAATTAGTTAGATACCTGGCATCAGAGGTGCTGTCGCCAGAGTGTTTCTACCGGGTAGATAGGTATGATGTTGAAGATGTGGTCTCGTTGGATAAGTCTATCGAAGAACAGCTTGAATTTTGTGCAGAAAACTGGGTTAAAGTTTGCACACTCAGGGGAGATATGAAGAGGTCATACCGTTTTCTGGATTACAAATCTCTGCGTGAAACCACCGCTTGGCTAAGAGATGTGGTACTGAATCATTCCATAGCAGGAGTTCATACCAATGCTTCAGGTGACTTTCTTTTAATGCACAAGAAGCACTGGCATGACTTATATGGTTATCCCGAGTTAACAACCCATGCTCACATAGATAGCTATATGTGCTTTATGGCGGTAGGCTGTGGATTACACCAGGTTGTCTTGAAGGGCAGGAGGAGAATCTATCACCAGGGGCATAAACGCACCACTAGATCACGCCCCAAGACTGACTTAGCGCTTCTTTTGCAGCGAGCTAGGCTAATGATTAAACAAAGGCAACCTTTAATTTTGAATGATAAGAACTGGGGGTTAGGAGATAAAAACCTCGCTTAGAATCCTTTATGTCTGCCCCTGGGCTCACTGGGCTGGCCATCCTCCATGGGCTGCGATGCGTGAAAGTGAAGCATTATCTAAAGCAGGTGCCGAAGTCTCACTATGTACTTTTCAGGGTATTCTTGGTCAAAAAGAGTTGGAGATACCGCATAGAATGGTAACTTCAAGCAGGGCTGGTGTCCTATTGGGTATTATCCTTCATCTATTACTATCGCTCAAAGTAAACCCGGTAAAATCAGCAGTTATATGGTTTGTGGAACAATTTACAACATTACTCCTTGCGGTTAAATTAAGGAAGGCATTAAAATATGATGTAATCTACCTGCGCGATGGTGACCCTTTTATCTTTACCCCTTTCCTATTCGGGCTAGTTTTTAAGAATCACAAATGGGTAATCTCACTGATAGGGGTGAAAGCGCTTATACCGCCTTTTGTCTCTTGGTATCATAAGCTATTTTATAAACTCATTAATGCCTCAATATGGAAGCCTGTTTATCGTCATAGTTTTATCAGAAACCAATTTATATTTACCTGCCAAAATGAATATATGAAGGACTACTTTGAAACAAACTTCTTGGGTGGCATACTGGCAGGGAGAATAGCGGTAGTCCCCATAGGTGTAGAGCAACCCGAGAATAATATATCCCAGGAAGATGCAAGGCGCTATCTTAGCTTACCGGGAGACAAGACTATATTACTTCATTTTGGATCTCTCCACTCGGGCAAGGATATAGAAACAGTCATCGCTGCTATCAAAGATATACCCGATGCTTGTTTGGTCCATGCAGGGGCAGTAGATGTGCGGCTGTTCCTTATGACATCAGGGAAGTTAGCAGACTTAATAAAGCATTATGGTCTGCAGGATAGAATCATTATCAGGAATCATTTTATCCCCGAATCAGAGAAGCAATACTACTTCGGCGCTGCAGATGCCGTAATCTTATCCTATAAAAAGGACTCTACCCAAACAGCGAGCTTATACTGGCAAGCGGCAAGGTTTGGGCTTCCAACCATCGCCAGTGATATAGGTGAGCTAGGTGAGTTAATAAAAGAATACAAAACAGGCGAACTCTTTATAGCAGAGGATGTTCTATCACTCAAGAGAGCGCTTTGTCGCTTTATGCTTTCCGACCAGGGCGAGAGGTTGGTTATGAGGGATAACTGTAAGAGATTCTGTAACAAGTTTTCACTCAATGAGTGGGCCAAGAACTGTATAGAGCAGATGCGTTATGGATAAACAAAAAGCTATTATTGGGATAACCTTATTTACCCTTTGTGGCATAGCTTTCCTCATACGGGTTTATGTTCCGTATGACCAGGTTTTTGTAGATGGTGCAGTTTGGTTTAAGGGCGTTGACCCATGGTATCACATGAGGTTAGTAGAAAACCTTATTGCCCACTTCCCGCATTGGAGTTTCTTTGATCCTTATACTTTCTACCCCCATGGTACTGCAATCCCCTGGCCGCCACTATATGATATGCTCATTGCCGGCATTGCCTTGATAGTTGGGTTAGGGCACCCTAGTTTACACACAATCGAAACAGTCGGCGCTTTTACCCCCACTGTCCTGGGGGCATTGGTAGTTATCCCGGTGTATTTCATCGGCAAGGAACTGTTCAACCGCTGGGTGGGCATAATAGCGGCAACACTACTGGTCGCATTGCCCAGTGAGTTCTTGAGCCGTTCCTTGCTCGGCTTCACAGACCACCACATTGCTGAGGTTTTATTTAGCGCGACAACTATTCTATTTGTGATAATGGCGGTTAAACGCGCCAAGGAAAAAGAAATATCATTCAGCCACTTAACAAACTGGGCAGTTATCAAAAAGACACTCATCTATAGCCTGTTGGCGGGTATATTCTTGAGCTTTTACCTTCTTACATGGGCAGGCGCACCAATGCTGGTGTTTATCATCTTTGTTTATCTGGTGATTCAGTTTATTGTAGACCACCTGAGAGGCAATTCAACCGACTATCTCTGTATCATCGGTATATTAACCTTCGCTGTCGCTGCTATAATAGCTATCCCATTTTTACCTCAAACAAATGTAGGAACTATCTGCCAGGCGGCTTTAATAGTTGCCATAATTACCCCCTTGGGTTTAAGCGGCATCTCACGCTTTATGGCAGGTAGATGGAAGGCCGTCTATTATCCGGTAGCGTTGATCGGAGCTACAGGGATAGGGATGCTTATCTTCTGGATAATTAACCCTGTAGTGTTCGGGGATACACTTCGTTGGTTTCAGTTCTTTGCCCCCAGTTTAATGGCAACTACAATCCAGGAGGCAAGGCCGTTGGATATAAATATGGCATTGGGTAGCTTCTCCACCGCTTTCCCCCTCGCTATTACCGCCTTGATGTTTCTTATTGGCTGCACTATCAAGGAAAAGAACACTACCATGATGCTTTTCCTTATATGGTGCGCGGTAATAACACTGGCAACAATAGCCGAGAGACGTTACTGCTATTACCTCACAGTAAATATTGCCTTGCTCACAGGCTATATCTGTTGGGAGGCGATAGTTTTTGCAGGGGTTAAGAAATTGTTGAACAAGCCTAAAGAGATAGTAAAGGCGTACACCACAAAGAAGGGCAAAAAGAGACAGGACAATAAGGAAGGTACTAGAAAAGGTACTTGGATAAGGGTAGCTGTAGTAGGGGCAATCATCTTCCTGTTGGTTTTCCTGCCCAATATAGACGTAGTAACAAGAAGGGTTGGTCAAGGGTCAACTTATATAGGGGGAGACTGGCATAATGCCTTTTTATGGCTAAAAAACAACACTCCTGAGCCTTTTGGCGACCCAGACTACTATTATCAACTATATGAGCCGCCACCACCAGGGGAGGACTATAATTACCCCGATACAGCCTATGGTGTAATGTCATGGTGGGACTACGGGCATGGCATAACTCGTGTAGGGAGGCGCATACCAATCGCTAACCCGTTCCAGCAAGCTGCCCCAGTTGCAGGGCGGTACTTTACCTCGCAAAATGAGGCTGAAGCTAATCAGATAATGGATGAGCTGGGGGCAAAATATGTGATGATTGATTATGATATGACTGCGGGTAAATTTTGGGCTATGACGGTCTGGCCTGGTAGAGATGTGGACGACTTTTATGGCATCTACTATATAGCTGAGGCAGACGGAAGGCTACAACCGGTACAGCTCTTTTATCCATCTTACTACAATACCACTGTTGCCAGGCTGTACAATTTCAATGGGCAAGCGGCAATTCCTACTGAGGCAATAGTAATCTCATATGAAGAGCAGGTTAGCCAACAAGGTATGCCTTATAAATTACTCACCTCATCGCAAGTCTTTACAACCTATGAAGAAGCCAGTGACTTTCTAAAGGATCATACAGGGAATTACCGAATAGTAGGTGTGGACATATTCAATAGTCCAATACCCTTAGAGAAATTAGAGCATTATGAGTTGATTTATGAATCGCCGGCGCAATATGTGAAGATATTTGAATATATGGGAGGCCAAGATGAGTAAAATGCTACATAAATTACAGATGAGGATATTCAAGAGAATAAAGCAGAAGGAAACCGGGAAAGTTATCGGCGGGCTTAAAACCCAAGTAGAACGGAGTATGGCGTATGTTACTGTTATCAACTTTGGGCTAATCGTGATAACCGCCTACCACACAACTATCCATCCTATCTTCCCGGCGATACCCTTCTGGGGCTTCTTTGCGGTTCTGGCAATCTTTATATTGGGCGTAATAGTATTTGAATATACTATTGTTTACCCCTCAGAGCTTACCTTTCTATCACATCAACTTTGGAAGAAGGAGAGAAACCCAATGTTTGGGGAGATTAGGGACATCAAGAAGGAGCTGACTGCTCAAAAGGCAACCGATAAGGCGATCCTAAAAAAACTGGAGAAGATAGAGCAATCATTGAAGAAGGAATGAAACCTTATTATCAAGACAACCTTATCGCCCTTTACAACAAGGACTGTAAGGATATGTCAGAGCTCCCGGATAATAGTGTTGATCTTGTAGTCACCGACCCACCTTACGGGTATTCCTTTATGGGCAAGGACTG
>CAZQBR010000060.1:0-8697 GCA_964591975.1 uncultured Dehalococcoidales bacterium | reverse complement strand
GAGAAACAGCTTAGCGGCGTCACTGCCGCGATAGATAAAGCTTTAGATGGGACTATCAGTCATATTATCAGCAGAGGCGAGATTAAGGGTAAATTTGGAGAGGTTGGTGTTGTTCATACCCTTGGTAAGCTGCCAGCGAGGATAGTAGCTATCGCTGGCTTAGGCAAACGCCAAGATTTTACTGTGGATAAAATCCGTGGAGCCGCAGGAGAGATTTGCCGCTCCTTACGGAAGTTGAATTGTCATAAGGTAGCTACAATACTTTATGGTGCAGGAGATGAGATTGAGCCTGAGGTTTTGGTTGAGGCAATAGCAGAAGGTAGCCTTCTTGGGCTTTATAGCTTTAACCAGTATAAGAAGCCAGGATGTAAGGACATTGAGGAAATGTTGATAGTGGAAGAGGATGGAAGTAAAATTCCGGCTCTGGAGCGCGGTGTCAGTAAAGGGAAAGTAATGGCGGAGGCTACTGCGCTAGCTCGCGATATGGTTAATGAACCGTCCAATTGTATGACGCCTATACGGATGGCTGAAGTGGCCAAAGAAATAGCTGACAAATATGCTTTGAAATTCAAGGCTTTTGATTCAGAGGACATGAAATCGATGGGTATGGAGGGGCTTCTGGGAGTGGCGAAAGGTAGTAATGAACCACCGAAGTTAATAACTCTCAGTTACAAAGGAGACGAACAGTCTGACTCTGCTATCGGCTTCATTGGCAAGGGCGTAACCTTTGATTCTGGAGGAATTTCTATTAAGCCGTCAGAGCGCATGGAGGAGATGAAAGACGATATGGCAGGTGGTGCTGCAGTTATAGCAGCACTTAAGGCTATCGCTGAGCTGAAACCTAAAGTTAATATCACTACTATTGTTCCGGCTACGGAGAATTTGCCCAGTGGTACCGCACTAAAACCGGGCGATATATTGAAGGCGATGAATGGCAAGACTATAGAGGTAATAAATACCGATGCTGAGGGAAGGCTTATTTTGGCTGATGCCCTGAGTTACGCTGTAAAACAAAAGTTGTCCCCATTGGTGGATTTGGCTACTCTTACTGGAGCATGTCGTGTTGCTCTAGGCACTGGTTATAGCGGTGTTTTTAGCAATAATCAACAGCTAACAGACAAAGTTCTTGGAGCTGCTGCTAAGACAGGGGAGAAGTTGTGGCAGATGCCTGTGCCCGAAGAATACAAGGAACAGATTAAAAGCGAGATCGCTGATATTAAAAATACAGGTGATAGATATGGAGGGGCTATTACCGCTGCCCTTTTCTTGGCAGAATTTGTTGGTGATACTCCCTGGGTTCATCTCGATATAGCTGGCCCCGCATCTAGCAACAAAGAGAGCGGCTATATCGTGAAAGGAGCCACTGGGGTTGGAGTCAGAACCCTGGTGGAGCTGGCTTTATCGCTAGCTTTATGAGTGAAATTTACAAAATGGTGAAGTCAAAGAATTTCAGGCTTAAATTTTTGCCAGAGGTAAAAAAGGAGGAGGTCACATTATTATAAAGTGGCTAGGACATGCTTGCTTTTTGATTGTGTCCAGGGATGGTGTGAAGGTAATCACTGATCCTTATGCTGTTGGTGGAGGCATCAGTTATTCTCCCATTGGGGAGGTTGCTGATATCGTCTTGGTAAGCCATGAACATGGCGACCATAATAATGTTTCTGTAGTGCAAGGGAAACCTGAAGTGGTTAAAGGCAGTGGCACAAGAATTGCCAAGGGAATTCAATTTAGAGGCGTTGCTACCTACCACGATAACTCTCAGGGCAGGGAAAGAGGGCCTAATACCGTCTTTTGCTTCACACTGGATGACATAAGACTTTGCCATTCAGGCGATCTGGGGCATTTGCTTGACAAAGTTCAGATCGAGGAAATTGGCGCTGTGGATATATTGTTCGTCCCTGTAGGCGGCTTTTACACTATTGACGCTGCTGAAGCTAGCCAAGTATGCGAGCAGTTAAACCCAAAGGTAATTATTCCAATGCATTTTAAGACGCCCAAGTGTGCCTATCCTATAGCCGGCGTTGAAGATTTCCTTAAAGGCAAGGAAACCGTAAGAAAAGCTGATTTCAGCGAAGTGGAGTTCGCATTGGAAAAGCTCCCACCTGCCAGCGAAATACTAGTCTTAAAGCCAGCTTTGTAATCAGGAGAATTTGGATACACCGGTAATAAATTTATAAGAGAGAAAGAATGATTGTTAACGCCTCTGATTTTGTTTTTAAGCCTCCTCCACAGCTTTCCTGGGCAAGGCGTGTTTTAATTAAACCCTGCGCTGGCTACCCCTTACCATATCCTGTAACTACAAGCCCTGAAATACTAAGCGCCATCGTTGAAGGTATCAGAAAAGTCACTGATGCTGATATCCTTATTGCTGATGGAACTCCTAATGGAGAATCAATTTATCCTGTATACCAAGCATTGGGATATAATTTTCATCATGTGCTTATGCTTGATATTAGAGATTCCATCTTTGTGGAAGTGGAGAATCCCTTGTCTGCGCCCTTCGCCCTGCCTACTTTCTGGGTGCCTAATGTAGTGCTGCGCAGTGACTTTTTGATTAGCGTAACCCCTTTTAAGGTCTGTGGTAATGCTGGTCGTTTTAGTGTGGCAAACCTCCTGAGTTTATTGCCTGTAAACAAATATCAAAAAGGCAATTGGGGAGATTGGGAAAGTCTATATGAGTTGGGGATAGAAAGGGTACTCACTGATCTCTACTTTACCCTGCCCTTTGATATGGGTATTATCGAGGCTCGTTATAAGTTCTACTATACCGATGATCCAACGAAGGGAAAGGTGGAGGAATATGGGAAAATCCTGATTGACGAACCTTATGAAATTGACTGTGCAGCTTCCCAAATAGCCGGAATTGATTCTGAGCATTTAAAACTAATTGATGAGGGCAGAAGCCAACTTGAGGATTAAGAGAATATCTCAAGAGGAATTAATACGATTAACTAAATCTACTCCATGCTGGTTTATCTAAATTCAGTTCCCTTAGTTTCTTTTCTCTAGGCAAGCATGTCTTGGTATCCCAGTTCCTTATTTCGAAGTATTTGTCCAATACCTTGTCTATTTTGTCCTTATCCAATTTCCTGCCTTTAATAGGCATATTATAGAATTTTGGGCCATATTTTATGTCTTCTCTCCTTTCACCGGCTTTGAAGTTAAAAATTCTCTGAATGTTGCTTATCCTCTCGCCAGCTTTTCTAACATCTCCAGGCGAGAATTCAATGCCTGTGAGAGCAGTTAAAGCTTCCGAATAGATAGTTGGTCCTAGAGAATAGACAACTGGTGGCCTTATGCATATCCCCATAGAGTTGACAATATTCATCATGTCCTGTGACCAAGCTGCCATGTAAGGGATATTGACAGTATTCCTTTCAAAATCAAATATTCTTTGCTTCCAATCGTCGAAGATGTCCATTTTAGCCACCGCTTTTTCTGGTGGGCTGAGTTCATAGAAATACTCTCCCTCGGGAGCTGACTGCCGGAGATTTTCTGCCGGGGACTGTATCCTCAGGTGGTCTCCTCCCCTTGCGTTTATCAAGTATCCGAAAGACCATACATCCCATCTGCTCCTCGGATCCCGGGTATTTGTCTCTAATCCCCTGGTCTGGGGCAAATATTGTTCAGAACCCTTTCCTATTCTCTTAGCCATTTCCACTGGCCCGTCAGCAAGGAGATCACCAAAGCCTTCTCGATAAGCCATCTTTCTCAGAAGCTCGAAGATAAGCAATTCATCACCCCAGTTCAATTCGAGGCCATCTGAATCCACTTTAGTTATTATGCCTTTTTGAAACAGTTCGATAGCCAAAGCAATAGAAGCAGCGGAAGTAGAGCAATCAACTCCGTATTTCTGGAAAAGTTCGGTAGCTTTTGCTATCGCAGCAAGGTTTCTTATGCCACATCTGGCTCCAAAGTCCATCGTGGGTGTAATTTCAATACCTTTTAGCTTCAGGCCCTTGTAAGGACCTTCCTCAATTTCCACCCAGTTAGCACAGGCAATAGGACAGGCGGTACAGCCTAAGTTTTTCCTTTTATATTTTAATAAGTTTTCTCTTCCCATGGTTTTGATGAAATTTTCGTCTACCTCTTCATTTTGATTGTACCCAGTTACTGCCCCTAAAGCGTACAGGATATCAACAGCCATCATAGAGCCGAATTGCCTCCAGGGATTATAGGTAGGGTGATTCATTATCCTTATTCTCATCTCATCTACAGACTTCTGAAAGCCTTCAGGGTCAGCCACAGTTATATCCTTGTGTCCTCTCAAGGCAATGGCCTTTAGATTCTTGGAGCCCATTACTGCTCCTAATCCTGTCCTTCCCCAGGCACTATAGAAGCCGTTCTCAATGCTGGCAAATTTCACCAGCCTCTCTCCCCCTACACCAATGCAGGCAATCGATAATTCCTCACTCTTGAATTCATCTTTTAGGATTCTAATTGTATCCCAGCTATCTTTGCCCCAGAGATGATTAGCGCTCAGGATGGTAACTTCACCGTTATTAATGAAGATATAGACAGGAGTTTCAGATTTGCCTTTAATAACTAGATGATCGTATCCGCAAAATTTGAGCTCAGGCCCCCATGAGTAACCACTATTTGATATGCCTAGCAATCCAGTAAGTGGAGATTTTGCCGATACGTCGGTTCTATTGGCTGTAGGAGCCATTGTTCCCACCAGGGGTCCTGAACCAAAACATAACACATTGCTCTCACTGAGTGGGTCAATCGAGGGATCCATTTCATCCAGTAGAATTCTGGTATTCATTCCTCCTCCCCCGATGTACTCAAAGTAATCCTGGGTGCTCGTCTCCTTCTGAGTAATTTCTCTATTGCTTAAGTCAATCGCTAAGATCTTTCCTGTATATCCCTGCATAGTTTTGTTGTTTCTTTACTCCTTTTCCATATATGTTAGAGCAGTGTAGGTGCAATATTTGGCACATATGTCACAAGGGATGCACTCAGAGGTGAATTTTATGTCGAATGTACCCTCCTCTTCGTTTCTCTCAATTATGATTTTGGACCTTGACGGATTAAATACTTTAAAGAAAGCAAAAGAGCAGGCTAGCATGCAAGTTCTGCATCCCGTGCAAAGTTGTGGGTTAACACCGACATATGGCGTCATTTAATACAGTATATCAAAATTGCTAAACTGTCCTGAATAATCTGCCCAAGTTGTCTCTATTTTCCTGACCTGTGCTCCCGGAGGGCCTGTTTTAAGCTGCTCCGCTAACTTTTCCAATTGTTGTTTCTCCCCCTCAGCTTGAACTTCCACAGCATCACCGCTGGGTAAGTTGCGGGCGTAACCTTTCAAGCCTAATGTTTTGGCTACATCTCGGACGAAATAGCGAAAGTAAACTCCTTGCACGCGACCATACGCTTTGGCAGAAAGATGTACGTTCTGTGTCATCTTTAAAATCTTAAGATTAGTGAGCGAGCTCTATCAAGCCGGCTAAGCCCCGCTTGATAAGCTAGCTCCATGGCTTCCTGAAATTCTGCAGGCGATATTCGCCGGGCCAAACTTGGTACTTGAGAAGCTTTATAACAGGGGTGATATTGGTTCATGATGTTGACATATGTATGGGGAGAAATTTCCTTGGCAAGAAAATCCACCACTTCTTTCGTTCCTGCTAACCCATTAGGCAAAACCAGATGGCGTGCTAGAAGCCCTCGTTGAGCTATCCCTTCTTTATTTATCTCTAAATCACCCACCTGGTGATGCATTTCCTTTACCGCTGCTTTGTTTATTGAAGGATAGTTTCCAATTCCTGAGAACTCTTTAGCAATCTCTTCATCGCTATACTTCATATCGGGCATGTAAATATCAATAACGCCGTCAAGGATCTTTAAGGTTTCTATTGAGTCGTAGCCACCAGAGTTATATAGCAGTGGGAGGTGCAATCCTGACTCTATGGCTATCTCCAGTGCTTCAAGAATTGGGGACACTATATGGGTTGGGGATACCAAGTTTATGTTGTGGCATCCTTGAGCTTGAAGAGAAAGCATCATGTAAGCCAGATCTTCTTTGCTCACCTGCTCACCTTCACCGAGCTGGCTTATGGAGTAATTTTGACAAAAAAGGCATCTCAAATTGCAATTAGTAAAGAATATGGTGCCTGAGCCCTGTTTGCCTACTAAGGGCAATTCTTCGCCAAAGTGAGGACCGTAACTAGATACCATAGCTTCGCTAGATGTGCGACACTTACCTATCTTGCCCTCAAGGCGGTTAACGCCACAGCAACGAGGGCAAACAGAACAACTCTCCAGTAAGGATTTGGCCGCTTCTACTCGATCCTTCAGTTCGCCTCTGTGGTAAAGTTCCAGGTATGCTGCCACATCTACCTCGCCAGGTAAGGGGTGGATGTAGGGAGGCCTTCATTCCCTATTCTACCTACTCCTCAGTGCTTGGTTTCCTCTTCCTCTTTACTACCTCTACCTCCGTGGGCGGCATAAGTTCGGAGATTGTTTTTGTCTTCTTATCGCTCTTCTTGGTTTTTTTTGACTCTCTCCGCCTATAATCTCGTTTACCCATAGCTACACCTCATATCCCTCGCTAGGCGAGGTATGATGTTGGGAGGTCTTTTCCCCCCCCATAATTTTTCCAGGCTAACCTCGCCGCCTCCGTCTCGGCGGCTTTCTTATTCTTTCCCGTACCTCTACCCAATACTTCGCCCTCTGTTAAGACTTCGACTGTGAATTGTTTATTGTGATCAGGGCCAGTAGCTGCCACCAGATGGTAAAGAGGCGTTGACCTCTTTTCCTTTTGGACCAACTCCTGTAATAAAGCTTTGTAGTTTGGGATCGTTTTTCCGGTTTTTATCTTCTCTAATGTTGGCTCAAGCCGCTTGAAGACAAATTCCTTAGCTTTAACTAAGCCTTGGTCGAGGTATATCGCCCCGATTAATGCCTCCACGGCATTTGCCAGGTTGCTTTGTCTCATTCTGCCTCCACTTGCGTCCTCGCCTTCCCCCAACACAAGCCAATCGCCAAGTTTGAGCAAAGAAGCTACCTGGGCTAAGGTTTCACGGCAAACTAGTGAAGAACGAATTGTAGTTAGCTCTCCTTCAGGGAGCTCAGGGAACTCGCTATATATCCTTTCAGCCACTATGAAATCAAGTATGGCATCGCCTAGAAATTCCAGCCGCTCGTTGCTGGGCAGAATGAAGTCGGGATTTTCATTAAGGTAAGAGCTGTGGACAAAAGCTTGCTTAAGCAGAGGCTCATCGCTAAAAGATATGCCTAAAGCTTTCTGGCAATCATCCCAATTAGTCATATGAAACTCCTTCTCAAGTATAGCAATAAGGGCCTAGCTGGCTCAACTTCTTGATTCACCAGCCATCATCAAGCTATAATCAAACCTGTTGGGGATTAGTCTAGCGGTAGGACGACTGACTCTGGATCAGTTAGGCCAGGTTCGAATCCTGGATCCCCAGCTTATTACTTGTAAAGGAGTGTTTAGAAATCAATGAACATATATGAGTTAGCTATTAGTCGCCGGTCAATTAGACGTTTTAAACAAATAGCTGTCCCTTATGAAATTCTGGAAAAATGTGTGAATGCTGCCAGGCTAGCTCCATCAGCGGCTAACTTGCAACCTTTAGAATACATCATTGTGGATGATGAACAGTTGTTGGATAAGGTATTCCACACTTTGTTAACATGGGCAGCCTCTCTTGGGTCGCAAGGAGTTCCGCCGATGGGCAGCAGGCCCAAAGTATATATTGTCATACTCAAAAACAAGAACCTCGCGATACCATTTTCGGTGCAGGATGTTGGCTTAGCGGTGGGAAATATGATACTGGTTGCCTTGGAAGAAGGTATTGGTTCTTGTTGCCTTGGTAGCGCTGACCAGGGTAAATTGGCAGCAGTGCTGAATGTTCCTGATGATTACGAGATTGCATTGGTTCTAGCTCTGGGCTATCCTGATGAAAGCCCTGTAGAGGAACCGTTTGATGGCTCTACTAAATACTGGAAAGATGATTATGGTGTCCTGCATGTTCCTAAGAAAAGCTTGGATAAGATTTTACACCGGAATGCTTTCTAGCGATAAGGCGCATTTGCCTAGAGGACAAAGACACCTCCCTCTCAAGGAGATAATTTAGCTTTGGAGTTCACAGGTAACAGTGAACCAAGCTCTTAGCCAGTTCGGGATTTGCTTTCCTTTGCCCTGACAGAATCATGCTTAAATAGCTCTGAGAGACTTCTAGCTCTTTAGCCATTTCGCATTGCTTCGCCTTCTTTTACCCCTTGTCCCCTTAGGCTTTTTTCATTAAGTATCTGAGGCGACTTCAACCTAAATGCCTGCACTGTGCCTATTATGAAGGTTATTGGACACACAAATATGCCCATAATAAACGTGACGGGTTCCTCATTAAAGAACGGCGTTAAAAAGTTGTGCAACATGATAAAGAAAATTATACCAACGGCCGATGCACCAGCTTGCAATAAATACCGCCTGAGTTTCTTGTGCGTAACCGTCCTGGTAGTCAAGTATAGTGTTACTATTCCGAGAGAAAGTATTGAGATGCCAGCGGCTATCATAAAGGGGAAACGACTACTGACAGCTATCTGCATATTAGTTAACGATGCCAGCGTGGATGGTGTAGCAATGAGCAGCCCCACGATTATCCATAGTATTATCTTGATTGATTTGCTCATTCTATCTCTCCCTTAGCCAAAAGATGGCAGACATGCTGC
>CAZQBR010000059.1:1497-8705 GCA_964591975.1 uncultured Dehalococcoidales bacterium | reverse complement strand
TAATGTTCTTTAGTGCCCTCTTCTTCTTATCCAGTGACGCCTTCTTTTCGACATTCAGGCTCTCATCAGGTATAGCTTGGGTCTCAAGGGCGCCTTTTGCTTTGGCTACATTCACAAGTTCAGCACCAGCCTTAGTGCGAACGATAACAATATTCCAATCTTTGAACTTAGCCCGTCCTGAACCTACCGAGATATCAGCAAACTCGCCTGTCCAATCCCAGCAGTAGCTGCAGGCTTTGTTGATGTATTTTCTATCCTCGCCTGGTTCCAGCCATTTTTTCGTGGCGCAAAATAGACTAATCACCAGCTTGACATTGTCCATATTCACTCTATTCTCTGGCGGAGACAGCTTCCTCTTGCTCACGGATGCAACCTGGCAAGGCAGGCCAATTATTCCCAATTTCTCATTACTCTCTTTAGGAATGCTATTGAGAGTTGACAACACTCGGGCGGTTGCATAATCAGCGCCTGCAATCTGAAGTAATTCCTCCCTACTTCGAGCCAATAGGCCAACTGGAGATCCATCACCAGACATATTTGTCACAATATTTCGAGCTACCAAACCAACTGTAGCCTTACCATCAGACAATCGTGTCCCAATCGCGGCATCGATAATTCCCTCTGCAAGTGCCGCTGATAGCAGAGCGGTTATTGCTCCACCACCCTTCTCTCTCTCCTGAATTTCCGGGTCAGTTGACCTTGCCAGGAGCACCTCTTTCGCAGTACCTATCCCATCCCCACTAAATGGCACTCCGAAAAGCTTCTGGCTAAGTGCATCTATATCAGTATAGGTCCGCGGGCAATACTGATAGCAGTTGCCTTCTGATAAGGTGCAGTGGTCTAGTTGCACTATTCCGCCCTTGTATTGGGCCAAGTAAGGGCAGCCAGCAACACATCCCCCACAAAGAGAACATAGCTCTTCATCTATGACCTCCTTGCGTAACTTTTCAGGAGCGAATAGCTCTTTAGAATCTGTGGCTTCCATATCAATAAAGTCCTCCTTTCTGAGGAATCTTATCATAAGCTACTTCCTTGGGCAATTTTGTGTGCTGCCTGAGCTATCAATCCCCACCTACCAAAACTTTACAACAACTGCTATTCGTGCTAGAGAAGTATTACCAGATTTTTAATGAAATATTGGAAAACTGGTTGATGAGTTGATGAAAGGTAGTAGTGCTTCTATGAAAGAGTTTTAGTAGAAAGCTAAGAAGAAATGCCAGCTATGAATATTCCCTACTACTTTGCGCCATATCTTGAACCACCCTGGCTTTGGAGGAAAAGGGAAACCAAGCGGAGTGTTCTGTGGCCTGAGTAAAGTGCCTATTATCTATCAGCAGATTAGATAAATGATTAAGGTCAGGGAGTTCTGCTGAGAATAGGATGTGCATGCCTGAATTCTGACAAAACTGGGTGGACGGTCTTCATAAAGTGTGCGTATGGTATGGGGCAGGCTCTAGTTAGAAGCAAATAATTATGCTGTATAGGGACACGGACTTTGAAAAGAAGAGGCAGATGGCTAAAGAATTGGCAGGAGTGAAACATTAAACATAGTGTTCCCTTATTTTCTCAGTTAGCAGAGGAACTAATTGATGCAGATTGGCTACTATGCCATAGTCTGCGATTTCAAATATTGGTGCCTTTGGATCTGTATTTATAGCTATTATCAATCCTGATTCCCTCATTCCAGCTATATGTTGGATAGCACCAGATATGCCACATGCAATATATAATTTGGGTCTCACCGTCTTTCCTGTCTGCCCAACTTGATGGAGGCTAGAAATCCAGCCAGCATCGACCACGTCTCGGGAAGCTCCGACCTCTGCCCCTAGCACCTCGGCAAGATCTTCTAGTACCCTGAATTTTTCGGGGCTACCTATTCCTTTACCACCAGAGACAATAATATCGGCCTCCTCCAGGTTAATGCTTTTTCTAGTCTCCTTAGCTATTTCCAATATCCTTATTGTTATATCTTTCTCCTCAATGCCTGCTGGCACTCTGGTTATCTCCCCCACTCTGGCGACATCCCTTTCCAATGGCTGCATAACTCGTGGCCGCACAGTAGCCATTTGTGGTCTGTGGTCAGGAGTTACGATAGATGCCATGATATTACCACCAAAGGCTGGCCGAGTTTGCACCAGAAGGCGCGTCTTCTCATCAATACTAAGCCCAGTACAGTCCGCAGTAAGCCCAGTACCTAGCCTTCTGGCAATCCTGGGTGCCAGGTCTCGGCCTAGATAGGTAGCTCCCATTATCAATATCTCTGGATTATGCTCACGGACGAGACGAGTGATTATGCCGGAGTAGACATCCGTCTGGTACTGTTTGAGTTTGGGGTCATCAACCCAAAGCACACCATCGGCACCATAACTTATTAGCTCATGGCATTTCTCGCCTACGTTTTCACCAAGCAGGATTGCTGTTAGCTTAATTCCCAGAGTGTCAGCTAGTTCTCTCCCCTTCCCCAATAATTCCATGGATACTTTGCGTAGCTCGCCTTCCCTTTGCTCAGCAAAGGCCCACACTCCGCGGTATTCCTCTGTATTCACTTTACTCCCATTTACCTCCTTAAAGGAGATATTTTCCCCTCAGCCGTTCCAGCAACATCTCTGCCATATCGTTCAGACTCCCTTCAAGTACCTCTACCTGCCCACTCTTCAACTCTGGAGGGTAAGCCTTCCTTATCCTGGTAGGTGAGCCCCGAAGCCCTATCTTGTTTTTATCAACATCTATATCGTCAGAGGTCCAGGTGGTAACTTCCTTTTCTCGGTAGGCATCCATAATAGCATCTAAGGTAGGGATTCGGGGGGTATTGAGGTCCTTTATCGTTGTCACCAGTGCTGGAAGCTTAGTCTCTATTACTTCGTGGCCATCTTCTAAGGCTCGCTCTGCCCGCAATCTATCTCCGTCAATCTCTATCTTTCGGGCATAGGTAACCTGGGGCAGCTCCAGCAATTCAGCCAGTTGTGGACCCACCTGAGCTGTATTGCCATCTAGAGCTTGCCTGCCACATAGAATCAGGTCAAAGTCTCCCAGTTTCTTGATAGCATGTCCCAGAGTATAGGAGGTGGCTGAGGTATCAGCTCCGCCAAAAGCTTTGTCAGTGAGCAATATGGCCTCGTCCACTCCCATGGCTAGAGCCTCACGCAAGGCATCTTCTGCTTGTGGAGGTCCCATTGTTATTGCTGTTACTTTGCCGCTATATCTTTCTTTTAGTACCACAGCTTCTTCTAGGGCATTTCTATCCTCGGGGTTTATTATGCTGGGTACTCCTTCCCTTATTAAGGTTCCAGTCTCAGGGTCCATTTTCACTTGGCTGGTATCGGGGACTTGCTTTATGCAAACGATTATATTCATACCTGCATTTTGCACTCTTGTTTAACCCTTTAATATATCTCTGGCTATTATTACCCGCTGGACCTCGTTTGAGCCCTCAACAACTCCGCCAAACTTTGCATCCCGGTATAACCTTTCTGCCTTGAACTCCTTGGTATAGCCATAGTCGCCATGCAGTTGTATGGCTTTTTGGCACACGCGATCCGCCATCTCGGCACAGAAGAGCTTGCACATGGCTTGGCTTTGTAAAGTTTGCATCCCGTGATCTACCAAGTTCATGGAGCGATAGAATAACCACCGGGCTGCTTCAATATCGCTTGCCATTTCAGCTATAAGGAATTGGACCATCTGGAAATGGCTGATCGGCTTACCTCTCATGGTTTTTTCCTTGACGTACTTCAGTGATTCCTCCAAAGCTCTCTGTGCAATCCCCAACATTGCTCCAGAAACATCCACTTTGCCAACGGCTATTGTATTAAGTAGAACTGGATATCCCTTGTTTTTCCCACCCAACAGGTTTTCTGCCGGTATATGCATATCCTTCAGTTCTATATTCGTCACCCGCATGCCTCTTAGTCCTAGCAAGGGCCATGGTGGCGGAGTTGAGTATCCCTCTGCATTTTTCTCCGCAATGAAAGCACTGATATCAGGTGTGTGCTCCTCTCCAGTTCTAAGGAACAGAATTATGGTGCCATCGTATTCAGCATTGGTGCAGAACTCCTTGCGTCCATTACAAGCATAATGGTCCCCTTCTAATCGGGCTATGCTTTGTATTTCAGTAGGGTCAGATCCAGTACTAGGCTCAGTGAAGGAGAAAGAGCCTACCTTTCTTCCCGTACAGAGGTCGGGGAGAAATTTAGCCTTCTGTTCCTCGGTACCATTGAGCTCGATGGCAATGATAGGCAGATATTGGACTGCTACGAAGAAGGCAACAGCGCCGCTTACACGTGCTATCTCTTCTACTGCCATAGCAAGATCTACATATCTTCCACCACCACCGCCATATTTCTTTTCAGCCGGTAGCCCAAATAAGCCTGCCTTAGCAATCTTCGGGATTAACTCATCAGGTATCCTGTCTTCCTGCTCAATTTGATCCTCTAACGGTCTAAGTTCTCTCTCAGCGAACTCACGCACACTCTTTCTAAAAAGTTCCTCTTCTTTAGTCAATACAAAATCCATTTTCGATTCCCCCTTTTTTTCTCTTTTGCGGCTAATCTATCTCAATGTATGTAGGAATTAATTAATATCTACGCCTCTACGCGTTGCCTCCTTTCTTTAACGAGATTTAAAAGTAGAATTTCTTCACTTACTGTGACGGGTATTCTTTCATATGTTAAAAGGGCAAGGAAGTCCAATTACAGAATTACTCTCTTCCTCAAGCGTTTCCGGTCAGCTTTTCCAAGGGGTGTCTTTAATATAGGGTATGGACTTATCATGCTGTTCAGGTTTTACGTTTTCTCACATCTTTAATTCTATTATAATGAATATATAGTCCCTTTTGCCAATTCAGTTTGGCTCTACCCGACCCTCTTCTCCCCTCTATGTGCCATGTATCATAGTATCGCAGAGCCAGCGCTCTTAACTTATTGACGAGCCGTCGAATCGTTAGTAGAATGAAATTTCAACGAGAGCTTTATAACATAGAGTTACAAAGGGGGAAGAGTTGAAAGAAAGGAAAAGGATTATAGCGCATCCAGAAAGGTGCTCTGGATGTTCAGCTTGTCAATTAGCATGTTCTTTGCTCTTTACAGGAACCTTTAATCCTTTAGAAGCGTACATAAGGATTAACTGGTCTGGCGATTTAGATAGGCATATCAGCTTTACGGATGAATGCACGAACTGTGGTGTTTGTGTAAGGTATTGTAATTATGGAGCTTTAGAGCTAAAGGAGGGCAAATCGTGAATTATTACGGGTACGCTGGCAGTATCCTGCATGTGAATCTGACAAATAATGTCGTCTCAAAAGAAGAACTTGATATTGAGATGGCTAGGAAATTTCTTGGGGGACAAGGCATCAGTAGCAAATTAGCTTACGATTTAATAAAGCCTGGGATTGATCCTTTATCGCCAGAGAATGTGTTAGTTTATGGTGTAAGTCCTTTTACTGGCACTTTTATGCCAGGTTTCCCGAGAGCTGGCATGGTAAGTAAATCACCACTTACAGGCTTTCTGGCAGAGTCTAATACCGGGAATTCAATTGGGCCTATGTTGAAATATGCTGGCTATGACCACCTAATTATAACTGGTCGAGCTAAGAACCCAGTTTGTTTAGTGATAAATAATGATGATGTTGAGATTAAGGATGCGTCTGATATATGGGGTATGGATACATTTAAAACAGCAGATGCGCTACGAAGTAAATTAGGAGAGGAGTATTGGACAAGTTGCATAGGTCCTGGTGGGGAGAATTTAGTGCGTTTTGCTTGTGTTATTGAAAATAAAAATGGCATGTTGAGCAGGACTGGGCTTGGAGCGGTAGTAGGCTCTAAAAATCTAAAGGCCATAGCGGTTAGGGGCACAAAGGGCATAAAAGTCCACAAAAAGCAGGAATTCCGCAGGTTAGCCGAGGAAATACGCGGTGAAATCGCGAAGTCCCCTTTGATTGATATGTGGAGAAATGAGGGAAAGGTTATTGATGCTTACATGCTGCCTTTTTATCAAAGGGGTGTTTACGCTAAAAGGAATTATGCGGAGGGAGCTCCTGAAATTTGCACGCAAGTTTTCACTCAAAAAGAGTTTACTGAGTCTGTATGGAAGAAGTATTACGCTTGTTTTGGATGTCCTTGTGGGTGTAAAGCCACAATTGGGATGGATGAGGGAGAATACCCGGTGCCAGATTTTAAAACATCAAACCCGTGGGGTACACCTATGTTATTTATTGAATGTGGTGCTAGTGACTGGGATGAAGCCGTTAAGCCTGTGTATCTTACGAGTAAATATGGTATAGATGCCTTTGAAACACTACGGCTTATATCCTTTGCTATTGAGCTCTACAAGAGAAAAATCATATCTAGGGAAGACACCGATGGATTAGAATTGGATTGGAATGTTAACACTACCTTAGTGTTGATTGAGAAGATAATCCATAAGGAAGGGATAGGAGCTATTCTGGCCAAAGGAATCAAAAGCGCCGCCAAGGAAATAGGCAAGGGTTGTGAAAAATATGCCGTGCATGTAAAAGGCCTTTCGCCAACCATGGATCTCAGGGGATGCAAAACACCTGATGATAGGGAACCTTACTTGTTTCTGGAAAACTTCAGTCAATTAGTGGATCCGCGTGGTGCTCATCATGGGAGAGGTTGGTCTATCACCTACGTTCCCAGGAAGCTCAGCTCAATTAAAAAATATGCTCCTTCGATAGGAATGCCGAATGAAGCCATTGAGAGAATTATCACTGAATCTCAATGGAACTTACCTAGGTTATTGAAATGGGTTCATGACTTCGATACGATGGCGTTTAGTTTCGGTCTCTGCATGAGACCTCAGATGATGGCGAACTATGATTTGAACACCATGGCAACATTATATTCGATTACAACCGGAATTGAATTAAGACCTGAGGAGCTCTTGGAAGCTGGAGGGCGTATCTGGAATATTCAAAGACTTTTTAATGCTAGAGAAGGAGCATCCAGAAAAGATGACATGCCACCGCGTAGAATGATGACAGAATCACTAGTCATAGGTGACAAAATGAATCCATCTGTTGAAGAGAGTCAAATACAAGATATGTTAAGTGAATACTATGAAGAAAGTGGATGGGATAAGGCAACAGGAATCCCGACTAAAGAAAAACTTATTGAGTTAGGCTTGGGGGATGAGGCTAAGGATGTTGCAGGAATTTAGCTGCTTAGCTTCATGCTCCTAACTCCTTTCTC
>CAZQBR010000059.1:0-1397 GCA_964591975.1 uncultured Dehalococcoidales bacterium | reverse complement strand
GCCATATTGACCATATATCGCCTCATATGCTATAACACAACGAAATATAAAGGTCAGGGTTGATAGGAACGAAAGCAATCATATCAAATCTGCTGAATGATGCTACTACCACACTCTGGCATAGAAAGAGAAGGAGGTCTAAATTATGGAATTTCTAGGATATGAGAGGCCGGATGGCAGTGTGGGTGCGCGTAATTATTTAGCGGTCATCCCTGCTGGAAGGTGTGCCAATGCGTTGGCAGCCAGAATTGCTGACGGGCTTGGTAGAGATGAAGTAGTAGCTCTGCTACACAATCACGGCTGTATTTATCTCAAGCCTGACAGAGAACGGGCATTACGAGGCCTGACAGGAATGGGAACAAACCCCAATGTGGCCGCTGCCATAGTAGTGGGTATTGGCTGTGAAGGCGTGACCGCTCAGGATATTGCCGAGGGCATTGCCAAGTCTAAGAAGCCTGTTGAGGTGCTGACGATAGACAAGGAGGGTGATTATGAGACGGTCTTGGATAAAGGGATTAGAGTTGCTAAAAAGATGCTGGCCGATGTTACCCTTTTGAAAAGACAACCTTTTGACCTCGGCCATCTACACCTAGCGATAAAATGTGGTGGCTCGGATACTACCTCAGGTTTGGCATGCAACCCTGCTAATGGCTGGGTAGCAGATACCATTATAGGCCAGGGAGGCAGTGCTGTTTTCTCCGAGACGGCGGAGCTTATTGGAGCTGAACATATCATGGCTAAGCGGGCTGCTGATGAAAAGACAGCTCAGCGCATCTATGAGGTGGTGTCTAGAATGGAGAAGAGGGTTAAGGATGCTGGCGTGGATATTCGAGGGTCGGAGCCAACGCCAGGGAATATACAAGGGGGCTTGACCACACTAGAGGAGAAATCCCTGGGTGCTATTATCAAAAGTGGTACCACACCGTTGCGGGGTGTCCTGGAATGGGGTGAGAAATTAGAGGGAAAAGGACTTTACTTCATGGATGGCTCAGCGAATACCCCCCAGATGTTCCTGGGGCTGGCGGCGACTGGAGCACAGATGCTAACTTTTGGCATCGGTGGCGGTCTGCCCGCCCGATTCCATGGTGCTCCTGCTTCTAGTTTTGGTGGGTTGCCCATACTGCCAGTGCTAAAGATACTGAGCAACCCTAAAAGCGCTAAGGAGAAAGAGTACTTTGATGTCTATGCAGGCACTATAATTGAAGGTCAAGAGTCTATCTCTGAAGTGGGTGAGAGATTGCTGAAGGATATTGTAGCTGTAGCTTCAGGCAAGCCAACCAAGATGGAGATGTTCCCTCGCTATTGGGAAGTCATGGAGTTTTACTCTACTGCCCCTATAATGTGACTTTTGTTCTCTAGCAAAGACTGAGCACTATCAGTTTGACTGGCAGTGTGGG
>CAZQBR010000058.1:0-8785 GCA_964591975.1 uncultured Dehalococcoidales bacterium | reverse complement strand
ACCATATTATTCCTGTGAATCACCTCGTTGCCATAATCGTGGCCCAAAAGGCTGGGGATTTTATCCGAATGTGCTCCTTTGATAATAACCACGTCAGCAAAGCTATAGTTGGAGATGCCGCAGGCCATATGTTTGCCCTGCTCATCAAAGACGTCCACAATGTCGCCGCGCTGAAAGTTGCCGCTCACCTCCACAATCCCAGCAGGAAGCAAGCTTTTACTTTGATTGGTAAGAGCTACCGCAGCGCCTTCATCCACCACTACCTTGCCTTTGGAAGCCAGACCACTGAGCATCCACCTCTTTCTACTTTCCATCTTATTCACTTGTGCCGGGAAAAGCGTGCCTAGACCTTCTCCTGTAGCAATCCTTAGCAATATATCGGGCTCCCGCCCATCAGCAATGATTACATCTGTTCCTGAAGAGGTAGCCAGCTTGGCTGCTTCAACCTTGGTTGTCATGCCTCCAATTGCTCGCTGATTAGCAGTATTGCTAGCTAAGCGTTCAATTTCAGCGTCAATCTTGTCCACTCGGCGGATAAGCTGTGCTTCAGGATTGTAATGCGGGTCGGCAGTATATAAACCGCTGATGTCAGAGAGCAGCACCAAAAGGTCAGCATCAACCAGGTTGGACACCATAGCTGAGAGGTTATCATTATCTCCGAATTTAAACTGTTCAATTTCGTCAATGGCGACGACATCATTCTCATTAACGATGCAGACTACGCCAAGCTCGATAAGAGCCAGCAGGGTATTGCGGGCATTAAGGTATCCAGCACGGTCGGAGAGGTCTTCCTTCGTAAGCAATGCCTGGGCTATAGTTATATCATGCTGACTGAAAAGTTGCTCATAAGTGTGCATAAGGTAGCCCTGCCCTACCGAAGCCAGAACTTGTTTAAATGGAGTGCCTTTACGTTCTTTGATTCCTCTAAGCCTTTGTCCCCCGGCAGCGACCGCCCCCGAGGAAACTACTATTACCTTCTTTCCTTGATACTGAAGCCGGGCTACTTGCTTCACCAAGCCAGACATGATGGGTAAATTAAGATGGTCAGTGCCTGAGGTAATAAGACCTGTGCCAAATTTAGCTACTATGCGCTGGTAAGACATTATGTCGAATTATAGCAGCCATTAAGAAGGGGCAACAAGTAAGGAAAAACTCGCTGTGCTAAAATTGCTCAGCCATGAATCTTTCTTGCCTGCTTTCTTTGCTTAAAGAAACACCGGCCTATCAACAATTGGTGAGGCAATTATCTGTAGCCAAACATGAACATAAGGTGGTTATACTCGGCACTGCCAAGCCTTACTTTATAGCCGCCCTGTATGAAGAACTTAATTTGCCCCTGATAGTGATAACCGCCCAACCGGAAAATGCCAGAAGACTCTATGAGCAACTTCAAGTTTGGTGTTCTCCTCCAGCTAATTTGTGTCGCTTTCCTGAGCCAGACTTCTTACCTTATGAATATCTTAGTTCCTACCCCACTAGTGCTACGCTGGAAAGGCTGCAAACATTATCCACTTTAGCCCTTAATGATGGCGGCGATAAACCTCTGATAGTAAGCTCAGCCCTGGCAGCTATAACCAAAACTATCTCTCGAGGAGATTTTGTGGCTGCCTGCCATGTTTTGAAGCAAGGTATGGCCGCTGACCCACTAAATCTGCTGCACAAATGGCAAGGCATGGGCTATGAGATGGAAGATGTTGTTGAAGTGCCAGGGACGATGAGTAAACGAGGTGGTATCATCGATGTTTTCCCTCCTTCTAGCCAACTACCAGCGCGAATAGAGTTCTTTGGCAATCAGATAGAGAGCATAAGGTGCTTCGAGCCGGAAAGCCAACGCTCAACTAAGCCAATATGCTCCATAACTATCACTCCACCTAAAGAAGTTGCTATGCCTAAAGAAAGTGGAACATTCGATTTCTTGAACTTAAATAGCTGTGCTATTGACGTGAAACACCGCTTCCAGGAGGATATGGCTAGATTGCAGCAAGGGGAGTGGTTTCAGGGTGCTGAGTTCTATTTCCCGCTATTCAATAATGGGAGCATCTTTGATTACCTGGATGATAACGCTCTTATTATTCTCGATGTCCCTGAAGAGATTGAAGCCGCTGTCCAAAGATTGCACACCCAAAGCCAAGAGCTGAGAACCATCAAGCTGGAACATGGTGAATTACCTCAAGGCTTTCCCCTCCCTTATTTTACCTGGGAAGAATTAGAGCCAACCGTAAGGGCAAGGCAGCGTCTGACGTTAGAATCATGGGATACCACTGACCAGCAGGCTCTGCCTTTCACTCCCCCCCAAGGCTATGGAGGCAGATTGGAAAGATTCCTCAAAGCAGCTAGGCAAATGATAGGACAAGGACAACGCTTGCTCATAGTTAGCCATCAGGCAAATCGTTTAGCTGAACTCCTCCAAGAAGAAGGTATTCATGTCTCTCCCACATCACAGCTAGAACAGACACCTCCGCCTGGTTCAATCACTGTGCTTCAGGGTTCACTGGCTGAAGGCTGGGAGATAAGGAATGTTTTAACTCTAATCACTGATGCCGAACTCTTTGGTTTTGTGAAACAGGCGCGCCCGAGCAAAAAGACGCCACTGCACCGTCAATGGCTCCTCCCCCAGCTAACACCCGGTAATTATGTAGTCCATGTTGACCATGGCATCGGCAGATTTAATGGTTTAACCAGGATGGCCACCAATGGAATCGAGCGGGAATACCTCATTTTGGAATACGGCGGAAATGATAGGCTTTACGTGCCTACCGAGCAAATAGAGCGTGTCAGTCGCTATATTGGTGCCAGTGACCAGCAACCACATTTGAGCCGACTGGGAACTCAGGAATGGGAAAAAACGAAAAAAAGGGTGAAAGAATCAGTGGCTGATATCGCTCAGGAGCTTCTTGGCCTTTACGCTGTCAGGGAAGTAACCCCTGGTTCTGCCTTCTCCCATGACACATTATGGCAACAGGAACTGGAGGCGTCATTTCCCTATATGGAAACACCAGACCAACTAGAGGCAATTATAGCCGTTAAAGAGGACATGGAAAGGCCAAAGCCAATGGACCGACTCATCTGTGGGGATGTAGGCTATGGTAAAACCGAGATAGCCTTGCGTGCTGCCTTTAAAGCAGTTATGGATAATAAACAAGTGGCTATACTGGTTCCTACCACTTTGCTAGCTCAGCAACATTTCACCACCTTCAAAGAAAGGTTACAAACTTTCCCTTTAAGGGTAGAAGTGTTGAGTCGCTTCTGCTCCCCAGAAAAGGAAGGGGAAACCCTTGAAGGCTTAGCTAATGGCACTGTAGACATATGCATTGGGACTCATCGCCTATTGCAGAGAGATGTCACATTCAAAGACCTGGGGATAGTGATAATTGACGAAGAACAACGCTTTGGTGTGGTGCAAAAAGAAAGGCTTAAGCAAATGAAAAAAGAGGTGGATACCCTTGCTCTTAGCGCTACTCCTATTCCCCGCACTCTTCATATGTCTTTAAGCGGGCTCAGAGACATGAGTATCATGGAAACGCCTCCTGAGGAACGCCTATCCATCAAGACTTACATCGGAACTTATGATGACGACTTACTCAGGCAAGCAATGCTTCGTGAGATGGAAAGGAACGGGCAAGCCTTTTTCGTCCACAATAGGATTCAGAGCATTGCCCTGGCTGCAAGCAAGTTACAGGCTCTGGTGCCTGAGGCCAGAATAGCTATAGCTCACGGACGAATGCCCGAAGAAGAGCTAGAGAAAGTGATGGCGGGTTTTATTGCAGGCAACCATGATATTCTGGTAACTACTGTCATTATCCAGTTGGGGTTGGATATGCCTAACGTTAACACTCTAATTGTCGACCAAGCTGACAAATTTGGTTTAGCTCAGCTCTACCAGCTAAGGGGCAGGATAGGGCGCGGTATTAATCAAGCTTATGCTTATTTCTTTTTTGACAAAGGTAAACAGCTAACTCCTCAGGCTTATAAGAGGCTAGAGACTATCTTTGAAGCTACAGAGCTAGGTGCTGGATTCAGCATCGCTATGAGGGATTTAGAAATTCGGGGGGCAGGGAATCTTCTAGGCGTCAAACAAAGCGGGCATATAGCCGCCATAGGCTTTAGCCTTTATTGCCAGTTGCTGGCTGAGGTAGTGGAGGAATTGAAGGCGAGACAAGCGGGTGAAGCCAGGAAAGGTATCATTGCAAGCGAAGCGAAGCAACCCCCTAGCATAGCCTTGCCCCTAACTGCCCATATACCAGAAGAATATCTGCCAAATCTAAACACTCGACTACGCTTTTACCACAGGCTAGCAACCATAGAGGCATCCGAAGAAATAGAGGATATAGCTCAGGAACTCAGAGATAGATTCGGCGACTTACCGCAACCGCTGAGAAATCTTCTTTATGCGGTGAAGGTCAAGGTCTTGGCTACTAGAGCTCGAATAAGCTCAATCTCTGTGCAAGGAAGATATATCGTGATAAAGCCGCAAAGGATGGACAGGTTGTCCCTTGGGGAGAGTTACGATGGAGCAGTCAGGGCAGGTGCTACGCAGATAAGGTTGGATACCAGGCAGCTAGGGAACAAGTGGACGGAAGTGCTGGAAGGAATACTGACTAAGAGAGAAACCTCTTAGGAATTCCCTTCAAGCTAAAGCTTCTAACTGTTCCTGCAGGAAAGTATCGTAAGTCGCTACTTAGCCAGCCATCCTTTGCCTACGGGCAGCACCCACCCGAATTGGGTCAGGACAATATGGCTCATAACGTACCAGGCAGTAAGGCCACAAATGATTAAATCCACAGCGGCTACCTTGGTGAAAAGCGCCGGGCCACCTAGATGGCTTATGTCAAGAAAGATGAGACCGAGGAGAAGTGTGAAGAAGAGAAAGGAAAGTGCCCAATTAGCTCTAAACGAAGCTATCATATAAATACAGGTAATAAGGGTAAAGGTCACCAGGAACCAACCGATATCGGTTGTGGTGATATCCATGATGCCGAAATGCATACCTAAGTAAATGCCTGCTAAAGCCATCCAGAAGGCACCATAAGTTGAGAAGGCTGCGAATCCAAAATTATTTCCCGTGGAGAATTCCTTTAAGCCTGCGATTAGCTGCATTAAGCCGCCGAAGAACAAAGCTGTCCAAAGGATACAACCGGTGCCACACCAGCCAAGATTGTGAAATTGGAGCAGCAGTGTAGTGCCCCCAAAACCTGCTAAACCGACAGCGGCAGGATTGCTTAGGCCGGGATTTTCTATAATTTTGCTCCCCATTTTTTCTCCTTTGTAATTTCAGGAATGGCCAAATCAGCTATTATATCATGGCTGTCCTGCTCTTAGTATTAGAGTTAAAGGCCCGCTCTTATGTGAAATAAGAGACAAATTGCTAGCAACTAGGAGTGGGGCCTATCTTCAACCAGGGAAAACAGGTGGTATTAAACCTGCCTCAGAGAGAGAGGACTATCAGCTTAACTTCTTTGCCTGAGTATCAAGATGCAATCAAGCTTGGCGACAGGCAGCTTAGATTAGATACCAAGCGACTGGGGGATAAGTGGCAGGAAAGGTTAGAGAAGCTGCTAACCCAATGGGCATCTTCCTCTTAAAATCCTAACTTTGTTTAGAATTCAGGGTTTAGGGTTTCGTGTTTTATTGAGGTAGATAGGATTAGCTGAATTCTAAGTAGAGAAGAGGATATTAGATGTATTCCGAGCAAGCTACTTTCGCTAGCTTGGTTGATGAATAGTTGCTAACGTTATAAAATGGTTGATTGAATACAGGAGGGTTCACAGCAAATGGAGCTAGTGGAACAAATGCTTAAAGGGGAAAGTGCATCTCTATCGCGTGTAATTAGCCTGGTAGAGAATGAAAGCAACAAAGTACCCGAAATAATGAGGCTCATCAACCCTCATGTCGGAAAGGCATACTGCATAGGGATAACTGGACCGTCTGGAGCAGGCAAGAGTACCCTGGTTGACAAATTGACAGTATTGATAAGGAGAGAAGGCTTAAAAGTAGGAATAATTGCTGTGGACCCCTCAAGTCCATTTACTGGTGGAGCTGTATTAGGCGACAGAATAAGGATGCAACAACACTATCTTGATAAGGGAGTTTTTATACGCAGTATGGCCACTCGTGGTAGTATGGGTGGGCTGCCACAAACTGCTAGCTCCGTGATCAAGGTACTCGATGCCTCTGGCAAGGATATAATCTTGGTCGAAACGGTAGGAGTAGGACAAAGTGAGGTAGATATCATGAAAAACACGGATACCGTGGTCGTGACATTATCTCCGGAGTCTGGAGACGCCATCCAAGCTATGAAAGCGGGTTTGTTTGAGGTCGCTGATATATTCGTTGTCAACAAGGCTGACCACCCTGATGCAACCCACTCCATCCTTGCTCTACAAACGATGCTGCAGCCCCTCAATGGGTCAGGCTGGTGGGATATACCGGTAGTGGCCACAGAGGCGGTTAATGATATTGGCATCGGAGAACTTTATCAGCAAATCCAAAGACACCGCCAGGCCCTCAGTGAAACAGGTCGGCTTTCTCAGCAACGTCAGCAGCAGCGTAAGGACGAATTCATAAAAACAGTAGAGGAAAAAGTCATCAAGGAATTGATTAAGTCAATCGAGCAAGACAATCAGTTGAGTAGCTATATTGGGAAAATAGAAAGAGGGGAAATCGACCCCTATTCAGCGGCCGATGAAATCCTCAAGTCAGGAAAATGGTTGGCTAGCTGGTTATCTCGATAATTATCAATAAACAGCTCAATTTAATTTGCATGTTTTAGTCTGAAAAAGAGTCTCAATGACCAAGAACTACGATGCTATCATAGTCGGTGCCGGTCCAGCAGGCATTTTCGCCAGCTTAGAATTGTCTGATGCCGGCCTCAATGTCTTGCTTCTAGATAAAGGAAGAGAAATTGATGCTCGTGTCTGCCCAGTTCAGAAAGGGAGCGAGCGCTGTGTGCTTTGCTCTCCTTGCCATCTGGTAAGTGGCTTTGGAGGCGCCGGAGCCCTTAGTGACGGCAAGCTAACTTTATCCACAGAAGTGGGTGGCCGACTCCAAGAATTGATTGGACTTGACCCAGCTAAAGCGCTTGTTGATTATGTTGACTCCATCTATCTTAAATTTGGCGCCCCTAAGAAGGTTTATGGCACGGGGGGGGAAATAGCCGAGCTCGAACGTCAAGCCACTTTAGCTGATCTCAAATTAATCCCTGTGAGATTACGTCACCTGGGAACAGAACACTGCCCTGAAGTATTGAAAGCCATGCATGATTACCTATCATCTAAGTTAGACATAAGACTTGGAACAACGATTAAAGATATCGTAGTCGAAGATGGTAAAGTCAAGGCTGTTGAAACTAGTAATGGCGAAAGGTTGCACTGTCAGTACTTGATTCTAGCCCCAGGCAGGGAAGGGTCCGAGTGGTTGAGTAACGAGGCCAAAAGGCTCAAGCTCAGCCTCAATTCCAACCCTATTGATGTCGGTTGCAGGGTCGAAGTGCCAATGGTAATCATGGAAAAACTAACCTCAGTGCTATATGAATCAAAACTTGTATACTATTCTAGGAGTTTCAATGACCGGGTTAGAACATTCTGTATGTGTCCCGGGGGCGAGGTAATCATGGAATCGACAGGAGGCTCTGACCCTGTGATTACGGTCAATGGCATTGGTTATACTAAACCAAAGACAAAAAACACTAATTTTGCCATTCTGGTAGGCACAAGTTTCACTGAGCCTTTCCATGAACCCATCGCCTATGGTAAATATTTGGCAAGGCTAGCCAATATTCTTAGTGGTGGTGTGTTGGTGCAAAAATTTGGTGATTTGATGCGTGGCCGCCGCTCTACACAAGCTCGCCTCGAACACAGCCTCGTAGAACCCAGCTTGAAGGTGGCAACCCCGGGAGACTTGAGCTTCGCCCTCCCCTTCCGGTATCTAAAAGGAATAGTTGAAATGCTCCAAACTATGGATAAATTAGTCCCAGGCGTTGCTTCACCTCACACACTGCTTTACGGGATAGAGGTTAAGTTTTACTCCAGTCAGCTGAAGTTGACTCCCTGTTTAGAAACCGAGATTAGCAATATGTTTGCTGCTGGCGATGGCGCTGGTGTAAGCCGAGGCTTAGTCCAGGCTTCAGTCTCGGGTGTAGTGGTAGCCAGAGAGATATTAAAGCGGTTGGGTAAAAATTAATTTTTTATAAGCATTCAGCCAGCCTAATGCCACCCTGAGCTGTATGAGATTCTTCCCCTTCGGTTCCTTCCTATCGTCAGGACTCAGGGCTTTGGCTCACACGCTCAGAATGACAGGGCGGAGGGTTCAGAATGATAGAGAGATGAGTGGTTACAGTTTTTTTGGCATTGATTTAACTTCAACTGCAGCCAAACCTAGCGCCTGCTTAGGGTTGGATGACAAATTACAACTTATTTACCTTGGCTTTGTAGGTGAAGATAGCGATATTGTCGCTATAGCGAATCTTTATTCTCCTCAAGTAATAGCCATCGATGCCCCTCTAATCTTGCCACTAGGATTATGCTGCCTCGAAGAAAGCTGTGGCTGTCAGCCAAAATCGGGAAGGAAAAGCAGGCAATGTGACCAAGAACTGAGGCAGCAGGGAATTCCTTGTTACCCCACCAGCAAAAAAACTTTTATCAAAAGCTTAATTTACCGCGGTATAGAGCTCAAAACTGTCATTGCGAGCGCAGCGAAGCAATCTGTTCAAATTATAGAAATTTATCCTTATGCCAGCAAAGTTCGTCTCTTTGGCAAAGTCATACCCAGGAAAAGCACGCTCCAGGGG
>CAZQBR010000057.1:0-8806 GCA_964591975.1 uncultured Dehalococcoidales bacterium | reverse complement strand
GGTGACAAGGTCAGCGACAATGTGGATTACTGTCCCTGGCTGACGGCACCTGGTCCCGACGGGGACCTCGACCTGCTGACCTGCCGTGGTGAGCTTGAGCGTGGCACAGACCCTAACGACCCCGATACCGATGGCGGAGGCGTTAAGGATGGCATTGAGGTCGTTAGAGGCACGGACCCGCTGAATCCAGCAGATGACGCGCCACCCTCTCCCATAGGAGTAGGCGGCGAAGCTTACCCTGTAAATAAACTGGCTATTCTAGCTCCCTGGATTGCCTTAGCTGTGGTCATCATAGCTGGTGCTGCTATTGTAGCGAGGCGTCGCAGGACTCAAGGATAAGCTTGGAAGGATTGCTACGGCACGCCCCCTGCCAGGTAAGGGGGGAGTGGATTGGAGGGCTTCCTTTCCATAGTGTCTTCACAGCTAACACATGAGGCGAGAGGCAACAAAAGCTGCACTTGGTTCGTTATCTAAGAGGCCAAATATTCAGCCTGCCCTTGCCTGCCTTTTGTCGCTAATCCTCTTAATCACCACGCTACTCCTCCCGCTCGCTTGTTCTGAAGCTACCAGCATTCCTGCGGGGCCGCCCAAGGCAGCCATTATTGACCAGCTTTATAGTCTTCAGCCAAACGAGGCTTTTATTAGCGAAGTCACCAGGGAGCTTGAGGACTATGGCTTTGCGGTTGACCTTTTTCAGGGCGATGAAGTCACAGTTGAGCTACATAAGGGCTTGCCCAGTTATGGATATAAGCTGATTATCTTCCGAGCTCATTCCGGCTTGCTGGGTAGCAAGGAAGAGATAATCGAAAGGACCTGTCTGTTTACCAACGAGCCCTATAACAAAACAGGGCACGTTGCCGAGCAACTATCCGACCAGCTAGCCATGGCCAGAATTGATGAACACAATCCCTGGGTGTTCGGCATAGGAGATAAGTTCGTTACTCAAAGCATGGAAGGAAAATTCAACAATACAGTCGTCATAATGATGGGCTGCTCCTGCCTTTATCTTGATGATCTGGCACAGGCCTTCATTGATAAAGGCGCCTCGGCTTATCTTGCCTGGGATGCCACTGTTGCCCTTGACTATGTGGATGAAGCTACTCCCTATCTATTGAGGCAGTTGTGCCTCGAAAAGGTAAGCATAAAAAAGGCAGTAACAAGCACCCTGAATGTAGTGGGCCCCGACCCGCAGTACAAAGCAGTTCTGGGATATTTCCCACCATCAAGTGGCGGCAAAACCCTGGAAGAGCTAATCAAATGATTTACCCTTAAACAGAATTGCGCTATTATGCGCAAGAAACGTGGATTTATTACTAATTTATCGTTCCCAACCATGCTTACGTTACTGGAAAATAAAATAAAGAATGCAGGTGTTTTATAAACACCGTGCCTTGATAGGAGGTCAGAATGGCAAACTTAAATCAGCTCAATGAGGCGCTAAATAGGTATGTGCGGCCTCAGACATCACCAGTGGCAGTCAGGATGGTGACTTCACAGGACGAGCTGCCAGAGCGAGTAAGGTTCCCCAAGCGAGACATGGGCTTGCTGATGCCACTGTGTCAGGGTATGTCGCTTGCCCGACGGTATGGCTTCATCGTTGCTATGGGCGTAGAGGATATGAACTGTGGCATATCTCCAGTTGTCCTCGGCTTTCTTCCTCCCAAGAAGCGCTTTCTTGATGGCGACTTCTTTGTTCCTCCTCTGCCCTCACAGGAGAGCCGCGCCAGGTTCATACAGAGCTTGAAGCCGCTAGATTATGGAAAATACAAATACGTGGTTATGGCTCCTATTCATAAGGCAACCTTTGAGCCCCATTTTATAGCGATATACGCTAGCCCTGCGCAGATGGCGAGGTTAGCAGAGGGAGCAGCATTTATGACTGGAAAGTCCCCACAAGCCTCGGCGGGACTAGCATTAAGCTGTGCCTCAATATTTGCCCAAACCATATTGGAGGACACTTATCAAGCTGTCGTTCCTGGCTCAGGGGAGAGGCTTGTCGCGCTTGTCCAAGACTGCGAGATGGCATTCACCATCCCAGCTAGCAAAATAGATGAACTTATACAGGGACTCACTGAAAGCGAGAAAACTGGCATTTTCAGGTATCCCTTCCCCGCATGGCTCAGGTTTCAAGTTCAGATGCCTGAGGACCATCAGAAAATCATAGAGTATTCATCTCAGGAGGGTGAGTAGAAGGTACCAATAGGCACTATCCAAAAAGCTACGTCACCTCAGAATGAAAGTGCCATGTCTTTGTGAAGGGAATGCCCTAAAGCGGCGATTCCCTTTAGGTTAGCGGAAAATTATGCAAGACTCCGGGGGAGGTGGTTAAGGCCTTGGAAGAGCGCTTTGCTTTTCCAGAATGCGAAGAGGCTGAAAGGGAAAGCTTCTAATAGCAGGAGCCCTCATCCTAAAGCTTTTGCTCTTTGTACTGTTTAGCTAGCTTAGGATAAACGCCTAGGTTACTTTGGGTCAAGTTTGCGTCAGCAAGCTTGTTGTGTTAGATTTACTGTCTAAATTTATATGGAATGTTCTTGTGTTTCCAGTTAACTTCACCACAAAGTAAGAAGGTTATAGGAAAACGACTCAATTAGAACTAGCTCGAAAAGGTATTGCTTCACCCCAGGTAAAGCATGTAGCTGAAATGGAAGGGGTGGAAATAGATTTTGTTTTGCAAGGATTGATTAATGGAACAATCGCGGTTCCAGCCAATGCTAATCATACGAATCTGCTCCCCTGTGGCATAGGTAAAGGACTAAGAACCAAAGTCAATGCTAATATAGGCACTTCACCTGACTTTTGCGATACAGATATAGAACTGGGGAAATTACAGGCTGCCATTGATTCTGGTAGCGATACAGTCATGGATCTGAGCACTGGGGGGGATATTTCAGGCATCAGGAGAGCTATCATTACTTCTAGTCCCTTACCTGTAGGGACCGTACCTATTTACCAAGTCGGCATTGAGGCTATTGAGAGGCATGGGGCTATCGTAAACATGACTGTCGATGAGATTTTTGATGTAATCGAAGAGCAAGCCCAGGATGGCGTTGATTTTATGACTGTTCATTGCGGGGTAACTCAGGCATCTGTAGCACGGCTAAGAAATCAGGGTAGAAGAACAGACATAGTGTCTCGGGGAGGCGCCTTCCTTACCGGCTGGATGCTACATAATGAAGGGGAAAATCCTTTATATCAATATTATGACCGCTTGTTAGACCTAGCACGTAAATATGATTTCACTTTGAGTTTGGGCGATAGCTTGCGTCCAGGATGTCTGGCCGATGCCACCGACAGAGCTCAGGTTGAAGAGCTAATCATCATCGGTGAGCTAGTAGAGCGCGCCCGAGAAGCTGAAGTTCAAGCTCTGGTAGAAGGCCCGGGGCATTTACCATTGGACCAGGTAGCTACCAATGTTCAATTAGAAAAGAGCCTTTGCCATGGAGCGCCTTTCTATGTCCTGGGCCCTCTGGTGACTGATATAGGCGCTGGCTATGACCATATTACGGGCGCTATCGGGGGCGCCATTGCCGCTGCAGCTGGCGCAGACTTTCTATGCTATGTTACTCCGACAGAGCATCTTTCCCTTCCTGATGCGCAAGATGTAAAGGAAGGGGTGATTGCCTCTCGGATAGCTGCCCATGCTGGCGATATTGTTAAGGGTGTGAAAGGTGCCAGGGAGTGGGATGAAGAAATGTCCAAGGCTCGCAAGGCTCTTGATTGGGAAGCTCAGGCTAAACTATCTCTAGACCCGGAACTCTCGCGGCAAGTCCATGGCAGGATTCCTAGCGCTGGAGCAACTTGTAGCATGTGCGGCGAATATTGTGCCATGGAGATAGTGGACAAATATTTAACTCGTCCTGCAGTCAAACACTAGATATCTAAGGTGAAGGCAGAGATAATCCCCATCGGCACAGAAATTCTATTAGGCAACATAATTGATACTAATTCTTCTTTTTTAGCCAACCAATTACCTTCGCTGGGAATCGACCTATATTTTATCTCCGCGGTAGGCGACAACAAGGAAAGGTTGCTCGGCACCTTGAGGAGAGCTTGGAGGAGAGCCACTCTTATTATTACTACAGGCGGATTAGGACCTACCCAAGATGACATAACCCGCGAGTCCATCGCTAAGTTAGTTGACGAAGAATTGAAGGTAGATGAGAAATTATGGCGAGATTTGCAAAGCTTGTTCAGCCAACATCATTGGAGAATACCTCAGGGCAATATAAAACAGGCAACTATTATCCCTTCAGCCCAGGCGATTTCCAATTCTGTGGGCACAGCTCCCGGCTGGTGGCTTGAGAAAGAGAATCATCTAGTTGTGGCTCTACCTGGGCCAGCAGATGAGATGAGAATAATGTGGGAAGAAGGCATTTTGCCTAAATTGCAACAGAGAGTAACTGGAGCAGTTATTATCTCCAAGACAATCAAGACCTTCGGGCTGACTGAAGCCAGGATAGACGAGCTTTTAGCTCCCTTGCTTCGGCTATCCAGCCCTACTCTGGCCACTTACTTCAAGCCAGATGGCATTCATTTGCGTGTTACAGTTAAAGCACAGGGAGAAATGGAAGGAAGACAGATGATTGCTCAGAGGGAGACAGAAATTCGCGATATTATCAATCCCCATATTTGGGGGATTGATAACGATACTCTCGAGTCTGTTGTTGGAGCATTGCTCAAAGTTAAAAATTTAAGCTTAGCCACAATGGAATCCTGCACTGATGGGCTTCTAAGTGATTCCATCTCCAGTAGCTCGGAGAGCTCAGCCTATTTTACAGGGGGATTGGTAGCTTGCTGCGACGAAGCCAAAGTAGCTTTCGGCGTAGATTCTTACACCATAAAGCACTATGGCAAGGGAAGCAGCCAAGAAGCTCAGGCGATGGCTGAAGCAGCACGCAAGAATTTGAGAGCTGATATCGGTCTGGCCATTAGTGGCAGCATAAATCCGAATGAAAATTCAGGCAATGTGTTTATTGGGCTGAATAGTGACAAACTTAAGCGAATCACTACCCATACTTTCATAGGAAATCGCTTGAGGATAAAGCAAAGGGCGGTTTATGCCGCTCTTTTCGAGCTAAGAAAAGCACTGCTAGAGGAGGTCTGATGCATCTGATTATTGATGGCTATTCCAGTAATCCAGAAATTCTCCAGAATGAGGATTATCTTCGTAACTGGCTGGAAACTTACCCTTCCAGGATTAGCATGACCAGGATTTCACCACCATATGTTCTCAAATACGTAGGTTCAAAGCTTGAGGATTGGGGAATATCAGGATTTGTTTTTATTGCTGAAAGCCATATTGCTGTTCATACCTTTGTGGAGCGGAATTACATCAATATAGACATTTTTTCCTGCGAGGATTTTGATACTGATAAAGCAATTGAGGATTTTCAGCAAGGATTCCATTTATTTAAATCGCGAACTTGCTTAATTGATAGAGAATGGCAACTCACAGAAGCTGCAGCTAGCAGCCCGCTGAATTTTATCAGCCATGGGAAACCACGGTCGTCACCCTGAGCAAAGCGAAGGGCCTGGAGATTCTTCGCCTGCGGCTCAGAATGATATTTGGAGGGCTTTGAAGGAAGAGGAGAGATTCCTGCCACCACGAGTTTTCGCTGGATTGACACCACCTTACTCAGATTTGGGAAAAGCCAAAGTGGTGATTTTACCTGTCCCCTATGACGGAACCACAGAATGGCGAAGCGGTACTCGCGATGGTCCACAAGCTATTATTGACGCCTCCCAATATTTGGAGCTTTATGATTTAGAACTAAACCGGGAGATACACAAAGTTGGTATTCACACTCTGCCCCAAGTAGAACCTGTAATGAGCAGCCCAGAAGACATGATTGAGAGGGTTTATCAAGTGACTAAAGGTTTAATGCAAAAGGGCAAATTCGTGGTAATGCTAGGCGGAGAACATTCACTCTCCTTAGGCGCGGTTAAAGCTTTTAAGGAAGCATTCCCCAAGCTTTCTGTGTTACAGATGGATGCCCATGCTGACCTTCGTGACGAATATTTAGGAACCAAATATAGCCAGGCCTGTGTTATGCGTCGTATTTCTGAGCTTTGCCCCGTTGCTCAGGTGGGAATACGTAGCCTTAGCTGGGAGGAAAAACAATTTTTGACCCAGCATAAGATGGCGCCCTTCTATATGTCTAGATTGAGATCAGATATATCTGCTATCGAGCAGATAATGCACTCGCTTAGTCAAGAGGTTTACGTGACTATAGATGTAGATGTTCTGGATCCTTCAATTATGCCTGCAGTAGGTACTCCTGAACCTGGTGGTATGCAATGGCAAGAGCTGTTGGACATAATAAAATCGGTAGCCCTTCGCAAGCATATAGTTGGTTTTGATTTAACGGAATTCTGCCCCGGGGAAGGTCCGATGGCTTGTGCTTTCCTCCTGGCTAAACTGGCTTACAAGCTTATTGGCTATGCTATGCCACAAGAATGAGAAACAGTATAGGTTTAGGTAAAATTTTTGGCATTCCACTACGCCTCCATTATACCTGGTTTATCATCTTTATTTTGCTAACCGTTTCACTGGTGGTTTACTTCCCAGGTGATTATCCTGTGGAGCAGAGAATACTCTCAGGTATATTAACTAGTGTTCTCTTCTTTGCTTCTATAATTGCCCATGAACTGGCTCACTGTGCCCTTGCTATTCATAATAACATCCCGGTTAAAGAGATCACTCTGTTTGTTTTTGGTGGTGTTTCTCAGATAACCAAGGAAGCAAGCCGCCCTAGAACGGAATTTTTGATAGCTGTAGTTGGACCACTAGCCAGTTTAGCGATAGGTGGCATTTTTTATGGATTACATCTTTTACTGGAAGCACATCCACTTTTAGCCGCCTTTATGTGGTGGCTGGCTATAATAAATGTAATTTTGGCTGTGTTCAATTTAGTCCCCGGCTTCCCCTTAGACGGGGGTCGAATGTTTCGCGCTATCGTGTGGCGCAGAACTCATAATTACCAAAAAGCAACAAGCATTGCCACTAAGGTAGGACGAGGTATAGCTTACTTATTCATCGCTGGCGGCATCTTCATTATTTTTGCTTACCAGTCATGGCTGAATGGCTTATGGTTCATATTTATCGGTTGGTTCCTGCACGACGCTGCTAGAGCTAGTTACCAACAAGTTTTGTTGCGAGGTTCCCTTGCTGGTATCACAGTGCGCCACGTTATGGACTATGGTTGTCCTCTTGTCGGGCTTGATTTCAATTTAAAGGATTTAGCCCAGCAATATATTTTGCCTACAGGGCGAACTTGCTTCCCTGTAACCAGGGAAGCTGCGCTAGAAGGTATGATCACGCTACAACAAATAAAGAAAATCCCTAAAGCTAAGTGGGATAGCACATTAGTGCAGGACGTAATGACCCCAGCAAGTAAGCTAAAAATAGCCTATCCTGACCAAGATATCTTAACTCTGCTCCAGGAAATGAATGAAGAAACTGCCAATCACATACCAGTAATAGAGAGAGGAAAGGTCATCGGTATGCTAAATCGAGAGGACCTAAATCGTTTCCTTCGCACGCGAGCTAGTTTAGGAATGATGCGCTTAACTAATTGACAATGCTTGGGTTTTTGCGTTATTATTTGCGCCTTGGTGGAAAGTATTTCCAATAACAACTCTACACTGGTTGAAGTAACTGCCGATTTTCTGTTAAGTATACCTCCACAAGATGGAGTAAAAACACAGACCGAAGTCTACAAATTTATCCGTTGGTTTGGCTTGCATAGAAGGGTAGATGAGCTTAGCCCTCTTGATGTAGCTAGTTACGGTGAACAGATTACCCCATCGACAGCAAAGCTGCTTAAGTCTTTTCTTGCTTATATTTGCAAGAAGGGATTCACCAGGGCAAATTTATCTCCCCATTTACGAGCGAAAAGAGCATCCTCGAGTATAACTGCTTCACGGCAGAGTTCCCAAGGCCAAACTACTTTAACTGCGCAAGGTTATGCTGAGTTAGAGCTAGAACTAGCTAACCTGAAAAGTCAGCGCTCCAGCGTTACTGAGGAGATGCGGAAAGCTGCGGCGGATAAAGATTTCCGAGAAAATGCTCCCCTGCAAGCGGCTAGAGAACAAAAGTCGCATTTGGAAGGGAGGATTGAGAAACTGGAAGCAACCTTGAAATTTGCGGAAATTATTGATGGAAGCCAAGTCACAGTAAGGATAAAAATTGGAGATACAATAGTTCTTAATGATTTATCATTCCACAAAGAGCTCAGCTATGCCTTAGTTGATCCCCGAGAGGCAAATCCGACTAAGGGTAAAATCTCTGTTGCTTCACCCCTGGGCAAAGTGCTTCTGGATAAAGAAAAGGGGCAGGTAATTGAGGTTGCTGCTCCTGCAGGCATTTTCAGCTACCGCATTGAAGACATTCACCAGGGATAACACAGTGACTCCGAACATGAAACCATCACTGGTTATAGCAGCACTGTTCAATGATGCTAGAAACCTACAGCCTGTCCATCCTTTCTGGGATCAGAAGCGCCGCAATAGCCATCAGATAGCTTGCAGATTACCTGAGCCCCACCAAAACACGAATCTTCCCCAACCATCCTGATTCTGTGACCCCGCCTGGTCAAATCTTCCAGAACATCTGGCTTGAAGCCAGGCTCAAAAGCTAGTTCCATATCTGGAAATACAATCCAGCGGGGAGCATCACAAGCTGCCTGCGGGTTTTGATGATAATCAAACATACGCAGCATAATTTGTGCATGACCTTGTGGTTGCATCGGCCCTCCCATTACCCCAAAGCTCATTAACGGCTGGCCATCTTTAGTCACAAACGCTG
>CAZQBR010000056.1:0-8887 GCA_964591975.1 uncultured Dehalococcoidales bacterium | reverse complement strand
GGTCACCACCAATGCCAAAGATAACGTGGCTACCCTCCAGCGAGCGGCTGAAACATGCGGAGCCGGTGCTCACGGCAAAACCATGCATATCAAGGTGCAGGGTGATAGATTCACCCTCTATGAAGTGGAACGAAATATTGGCATTCTGCGGGAGTCTCTTCCAGCGATGACCATTGAGGATGGTATTAGGTATCTCGGCAAGTATGCGATCTATAACACGGTCACGCATTGATTGTAGCTGTTCGGTTTCCTGGGTAGTAACCAGTTCTACCGCTTTAGCGAAACCCACTGCGCCGGGTATGTTTTCCAGCCCTGCCCGAAGGCCAAACTCCTGGAATCCGCCATCTACCCACTTGGCTAGCATTGTCCCCTTACGGATATAAAGTCCGCCTGTGCCCTTTGGCCCGTGTATAGTGTGGGCAGATACAGTGACTAAATCCACCGGTATCTCCTTCACGCTGAGGGGAACCCGCATAAAGGTATGAGTGGCGTCAGTGTGAAATAATACCCCCTTCTCGTGGCATATGCGACCGATATTTTCAATATCCTGAATGGTGCCAATCTCCTGGTTGGCATGCTGGATGGAGACCAGAATGGTCTCGCTGGTGATAGATTCTCTGAGCTTATCAAGGTCCAGAAAGCCATCGCTATCTACATCCAGATAGGTCACCTGGTACCCTTGCTTCTCCAGGGCTCTGGCGCTGTGGAGCACCGGGAAATCCTCGATTTTTAACACAATCAGATGCTTGCCTTTCTTGTTACCAAGAGCCAGCGCCACTCCCTTCAGAGCAATGTTTGAGGATTCGGTGCTTCCCGAAGTGAAAATAAACTCTTCTGGTGCCGCTCCCAGAGCTACAGCAAGAGCTTTTCTGGCCCCGTCCAGGGCTTCTCTAGCTTCTATGCCCTGAGTGTAGGCAAACTCAGAAGTAGCCACGGCATATCTATCGAAAAAATACGACTTCATCACCTCCAGTACGCGTTCATCCAAGCGGGTGGCCGCTGAGTTGTCCAGATATACTTGTCTTCTGTCCAGCATATTCCTCTCCTGTTATATGAAGAGGGTCACCGTTGATTCTTTGGCCTCATTCATGTAAGTGCCCACCGCACAGTATTCCGAAATCAAGTCATCCCGTAGGTCTTTTTTCTTTATTCCCATTATCTCCATGGTCATATCGCAGGCAAGGATTTTACCCCCGAGCTCCTTGAAGTCTTGTAGTAGTTTTTCCAGAGAGACCACACCAACGTTTCTCATCTTCCGCTTCACCATCCACTTGCCGAGGCCCAGCATGTTCATCTTGGAGAGAGGCCCTTTATCAAGGCCTCCTTTCTTGAGGCGCTGAAGTCCCCAGAAGGTGAAGTAAAGTGACGCTTCCATCCCCATTGCCAGTGCTCCATTAGCTATGATAAGAGCACTGTAAACTTTATCCATATCGCCACTATGAACTATAATCGTAGCCTTATTAGCCATTGTCATTTCCTCCCTCTACCTACGTATTTTTATCTTCCAGACCCCATCTTTTTCCTGAATGTCCATAAGCTCCAGCCCTAGAGCCTTAATGGCCATTGGTATCTCTTTCTTAGAAGCAGGATGTGTCCCGACAACCTCGACTATATCACCTTCCTTTGCTTTCCTCAAAGCCTTGCGGGTTTCAACCAAAGGAACCGGGCAAGTTTCACCGGTGCAGTCGACCTTTATTTCAGTCATTTCTTTTCACCTCCCTGCAGTTTCAATGATGCTGTCTCGATTTATTATTCATGTTCTTTGTAATCCTGACTTTCTATATGATAAGCCAATTATATTTAAAGGAATGCGATCCGTCTATGACTTATATCTTGTTGCAGTAATGAAGCTAGAAATATATTGTTCTGCCGGGGCAAGGAGGTTGAACTTGAAGAGTGAATATGTCTATCCTGCCCTCTGCTCCTCTCGTTGATGGGTTATGAATTCTGGATACCATAGATCCTCCTCTGTCAAATGAATGCTGTGCGGTGTCCACGACATGCTATACAGTTTCTAAACTATCGGTATACTGAGTACCTTAGAAAGGCGTTGGGACTTTTTGAGATCAACGTTAATAATCTGGAGATGAAGAAATATGAAACCTGGACCTCGTACGTATCAACCAACAGGCAAGATTGATTATGAGCAACTGAGGAAGATCAATCCTGAAGCGGCCAGGAGAGCTGTTCTGGAATACCTAAAGACGAGCAATCACAATATTTCAGAGGCAGCTTCTATCTTCGGGATAAACCGGCCCGTGGTTCACAATATTATTAAGAAAGAGAAGGAGGGCGACTTAAGAGGCAGAGCAAAGGTACCCAAGCAGCAATCCAGAAGGACACCCATGGCGATTGAAGATAGGGCCATTGAGGTTAAGAACAGGACTAGGCTTGGGCCGGAAAGGTTATAACGCTACCTTAAACAGCATGAAGGCATATCGATTCCCACGGGAACAGTTCGCCATATTATCAGGAGAAACAAGAAGAGGGTTGATTACCATCTGCGCTACATGGAGTCAGGGGAAAAAACGAGAGTTTATTGACTGGTATTCAGCCAAACCTTTCGAAATAGTGCAGATAGATTTGAAGCAAATCAGAGACCATAAAGCCCTAACTAAGGAGCAGATCATTCATCTTGACCGATACGGCATACCCAATTGCCAGTGGAGCGCCCTGGATGTGAACTCCAGGTTTAAGCTCATTGCCTATTCCAGAGAGAAATCCTGGACCAATAGGCTCTGTTGGTATCTCTGGGTAATCTCCCGGTTAAGATCCCACAAGGTTCAGTCAACAATCGTCTTTACAGTTGATAACGGAGAGGAATTTGGCGGCAAGTCATGGATGAAGGTTAGAGAATTACGGGAACTGATTGATGGTTTTGGCTGTCGAGTGATCTGGAATCATAAGGGGCATTGTGAGTAGAACGCGCACCTGGAGCGTTCCCTCCGGATTGATGACGAAGGATTTTACATTCCCCGCGCTTTGGAAATTAACAGCGAAGCTGTGCTCTTAAATGAAGCTATGGGCTACACGTACTACCACAATAATGTGAGAGAGCATTCCTCCATCGATTGCCCGGCGCCATTCTCTTACCATTTTGCTTGACTCTCTTGAGGATTACAAGCTACCATATTGAAATATAAAACTTGCCAAAATTATTACTTCTTCCTATCATAGGACAATTAAAGACCATCTTTTTCAACTCATTGAACAAGGGATGGCTCTGAACTAATTGTTTATAACCAGAAGAATTGGAGGAGAAACTGCAACAAGTAGCTTCCTGGGATATTAAATTCTGGAAAGGGCGAAAATGAAGCTTGAGGGATTTCCTAAGGAAACTTTGGTAGAATTGGCAAAGATGTATGCTCAAAACTGGCAAACCCTAGATGGGCTATGGTTCCGAAATGTTGAAGCCCGATACAGGTTTGAAGCCACAGCCACATTGAATTTGAAGGATTGGGAAAGACAGCCTATGATAGAAGCAGAAGGGATTAAGTGGCGTAATATGCAGTCATGTTCCAATTGTGTAAAATGAAAGAGCCAGCAATTCGTCGAACCGCTGAGGCTGCAGACTTAGTTCAAAGCTTGCAGGCCATCGCAGATGGGCTAGAAGACAAGCTTATAGTCCTCGATAGCGAATACCAGGTAAAGTTCGCTAACTCAGCTATATGCCAGTCATGTGAGAGCACTGAGTCACCTATTGGTAAGCATTGTTATGAGGTCTTCCAGGGCAGGGATAAGCCTTGCGGCCCTCCTTTGTGGGAATGCCCTTTGGACAAGGTAGTGCGAAGTGCTAGTTCTGCAACACTCATTCATCCTTACCTCAATAGGTATGTCAAGATCACTATGTGGCCGCTACAAGACAGCCATGGCAATATTGATGCTGTGGTTGAATTAAGGAGGGACGTTAGCGCAGAAAGAGAGCGCGAGAGAGAGATTTTAAGGCGGCATTATCACCTCGATGCTCTAAGTCGTGTCTCATCTGCCGTTTCTGGCTTAGGAAATTTGCCCACTATCTTGAACGTGGCACTGGATACCGTGCTGCAAATTTTTGGCGGCAGCGTTGGAGGAATCCTGCTTTTCGATGAAAAAATCCAAAAGCTATGCTACAAAGCGCACCGTGGCCTCTCTGCCAAATACGCTGGGGAGATGTGCCTTACTATGGGCGAGGGGATAGCAGGGAAAGTGGCTCAAACGGGTGAGCCCATTCTGCTAGAGGACATCTCTAGAACCCCAGATGTTACCCTCCCTGCTTTGATAAGTGCGGAGGGTCTTAAGGGATTCATTAGCGTCCCTTTGAAAGCAAAGGAGAAGGTCGTAGGTGTGATGAATATTGCCAGCCATTTGGCGGGCAAATTCGCCATCGATGATATGTACCTCCTGAACTCTATTGCTTGCCAGCTTGGCACCGCTATTGAGCAGGCAAAGCTATATACACAGTTGAGCGAAGGGAGGGAAAGATACCAGATGCTGCTGCGGCAGGCTCTCAATATTCAGGAACAGGAGCGAAAAAGAATCGCCAGAGAACTACATGATGAAACAAGTCAGCAGCTTACTGCCCTAACACTTAACCTGCAGGCAGTTAATGAAATGATAGAGATGGGCAGCTTCAAGGATGCTGAAATTAAGGAAATATTGAAAAAGGCTCAGTCTATAGCAGTCCATGCAGGCACCGAGGTAAGCAAGCTTATAAGGGAGCTCCGTCCTACTCTATTAGATACATTGGGGCTGCCTGCTGCTATTCATCACCTTGCTGAGGCTAATTTCAACTCTCAAGGCATTAATGCGTCAACAGAGTTCCAAGGGATGGAGCGAAGGTTGCCGGCGGAAAGTGAATTGGCACTTTTCCGCATTATCCAGGAGGCTATGAGCAACATCCTGAGGCATTCGGGGGCAAAAAATGCTACCGTTAAAATAGAATGCGCTGCCGATAAATGTGTTTTACATGTTGAGGATGATGGCAAGGGGTTTGCTGTTAGCGAGATTACAAGCATCGATAGAAGAGGTCGTGGCGCCGGCCTGTTCGGCATGAAAGAAAGAGTGAAACTGGCAGGTGGCATTTGTTCTATTGATTCCCAGCTTGGGAAAGGGACCAGGATTACCGCTAAGATCCCAATAATCAGGAGCTCAGTCGATGCAGAAGATAAGGGTATTAGTGGTGGATGACCACACCATCGTGCGGGATGGCATCTGCGCTTTGCTAGCTTTGGTTGCAGATATAGAGGTGGTTGATGAAGCGGGAAATGGCAAGGAGGCACTGGATAAAGTAAGGCAGCTTTCCCCTGATGTGGTGCTTATGGATATAGCTATGCCTATTATGGATGGTCTGGAAGCAACGCGGAAAATAGGCAAGGAATTCCCAAAGACAAAGGTGCTGGTGCTAACCCAATATGCTGAAAAGGAATATCTTTTCCCCATTATCGAGGCGGGAGCGCAAGGCTTTATCAGCAAGGCAGCAGCTTCTTCGGAGCTTGCCTCAGGTATTCGAGCTGTTCACCAAGGCCATTCCTTTCTTTCTCCTGTGGCAGCAAAGGCTTTCATTGAGGATTACCAATTGGGAGCTCCTATGCGAGGAAGGGAAGACTCCTACCAACAACTGACAGGCAGAGAAAGGGAGATACTCAAGTTACTTGTTGAAGGATATACTACTAAGGAGATAGCGGATATGTTGGTTCTCAGCCCCAAAACTGTGGAGGGACATAAGACCAATTTAATGGCTAAGCTTGACGTCCACAATAAGACCGACCTCATCAAATATGCTATACGCAAAGGCATCATAACTGTCTGATGGTACAAGCTAACAACCCTCTTAACGTCACTTAGCCAGAGTTTTTTGCCTCCATAAACAGGGTTTAATTCAGCAGAATTCAGGGGCTAAAACCATGCATATTGAGGGAAACTTCTCTTTTTGTTTTACATAAGCCGAATTACCATACAGTTAAAAGATATAAGAGCTATATCTAACCGAGGAGGAAGTTAATGTATCCAGTTAGTGTCAAGGAAGCCTCTTTTGACCATACTCTTACACCACCTTGCCAAGCTGAATGTCCCTTGCATATGGAGATTAGAGAATATGTTGATTTGATTGCTCAGGGGAGGATAATGGAGGCATTACAAGTCATAAGGGATACTAATCCTTTTCCGTCCATCTGTGCTCACGTGTGTACTGCTCCGTGCGAAACTGCTTGCAGACGTGGTCAGGTAGATAAGCCTATTGCCATAAGGGCATTGAAGAGGTTCGCAGTAGAATTCGGCGGCGACAGAATGATCCAAATTGAAGGGGAAACCGGGCATGAGGAGAGAGTGGCCATAGTGGGATCTGGTTCAGCAGGGTTATCTGCTGCCTACTACCTGAGGAAATTAGGCTACCCTGTAACTATCTTTGAAGCTTACTCCGAAGTAGGGGGCATGTTACGAGTGGGCATCCCTAAGTACCGCCTCCCCCGAGAAGTGCTTGATGCCGAAGTCCAGAGGTTGATTCAAATGGGGGTTGAAATTGAGACAAGCACATCAGTAGTATCACTAGACTTACTTTTCCAGATGGGTTACAAGGCTGTCTTTATAACCGTGGGTGCTCACCAAGGTCTTAGGTTAGGGATAGAAGGGGAAGAAAGCCCAGGGGTGGTGGATGGGGCAACTTTCCTCCGTGAAACAAACCTAGGTTTCAAGCCATCTATCGGCAGCGGGGTTGCTGTGGTAGGGGGAGGCAATGTAGCAATTGACGCTGCCCGCACTGCACTTCGGCTGGGCGCAGAAGATGTGAAGCTTCTCTACCGCCGCAGTCGGGAGGAAATGCCAGCGAATTCATCAGAAGTAGAACAAGCAACGGAGGAGGGGATAGAAATTCTATTCTTGGTAGCACCAACTAAGCTAGAAAGAAGGGATGCGAAGTTAAAACTGACCTGCTTGCGCATGGAGCTTGGTGAGCCAGATGCCAGTGGCAGGCGTCGGCCAATGCCCGTCAAGGATAGCGAATTTAGCATGGATTTCGATACTTTAATTACCGCTATTGGCCAAGCACCACAAATTCCCGATGATTTCCGTCTCCGCATTGGTAGAGGCAGCACTATTCGAGTTGATCCAGTCACCCTTACCACCAATCGGGAAGGAGTTTTCGCTGGAGGCGATGCTGTTACCGGGCCAGCAACTGTAGTCCAAGCATTAACCACTGGCAGGCAAGCAGCTTTTCGTATTGATGAATATCTACAACATAGGTACCCGTTAGTTGGCAAAGGCGAAAAAGAAGCCTTAGTAGGTGACCTTTTTCCCAAAACTATAGAGGCGATAAGGAAGCTCAGCCGCTTTGAGCCACCTATCCTTTCCCCTGAAGAAAGGGCAAGAGAATTTGAGCCTGTGGAGCTGGTTTATGACTGGGGGAGCGCTGTCAATGAAGCTAGAAGATGCCTAAGGTGTGGCATGGGCGCCGAGATTTTGTCCCAGGATAGGTGTGCCACTTGTCTCACCTGCTTACGGATTTGTCCTTATCATGTGCCCTATTTGGACGACAGCGGCACAATTCAAATACCTGCCGACCAATGTCAAGCTTGTGGCATATGCGTCGCTGAATGCCCTGCCAAGGTTATAGTTCTACGCAAGCCGCAGGATCGACGGCAGATAGATGAAGGGTTGAATCATGCCCTTAAGTCTGCGGAACCCACCAAGGTTAAGCCCCTAGTTATTGGCTTTTGCTGCCAATACGGGCTTTATGGCACTGGTGCTCTGGCAAGTTTGTGGAGAGAAGCTAAAGCTGGCATCTGGATAGTCCCTGTATTGTGTGTTGCCAAGATAGAAACTGAGCACATATTGCGCGCCTTTGAGAGGGGTGCTGAAGGCATTTTTATTGCCGGGTGCGGGCAAGAACAGTGTGCCAGGGAGGACACCGCCTTTTGGGCTTTGCAGCAGATGGAAAAGGCTAAGAAGCTGTTGGCTCAGATTGGCCTTGAGCCAGAGCGCCTGCGAGCCTTTAACCTATATGCCAATGAACCAGATCTTGCCAAGGCCTTGGATGAATTCACCGAACGAGTAGGTGAGCTACATTTGGCTTCAGTAATAAAACAGGAGGTGAAAACTTGATAGTCGCAGAGCAAAAACCTTTAGAGGAAATAGGACGCCTTATCGCCCCTTATGAGAAGGTGCTTATCCTTGGTTGTGGTACCTGTATGACGGTTTGTGGTGCTGGTGGCGAGAGAGAGGTCTCACTTCTTCATAGTGCATTGAGAGTTGCATACTCTAGAAGTGGTGATGAGGCTCATAGTTTTCTAGAGTATACGGTGAAACGGCAATGTGATTTTGAATTTCTGGATGTGCTGGTAGACAAAGTCAAGGAAGTGAACGCCGTTCTTTCCCTAGGCTGCGGTGTCGGAGTACAGGTGCTGGCTGAACGCTTCCCAGATATGCCTGTTTTGCCCGGGGTCAACACATCTTTTATGGGTGCGTCGAAGGAGTGGGGTGTTTGGGATGAGCGATGTGCTGCCTGTGGCGATTGCAGATTGGCTGAGACTGCTGGTATTTGCCCCATCACTAGATGTGCTAAAGGGATACTCAATGGTCCCTGCGCTGGCAGCAAAAACGGCAAATGCGAGGTGAATAAGGACATGGATTGCGCCTGGACCCTGATTTACAAGAGGTTAGAAAGATTAGGCCAATTGGACAAAATGCGCCGATATTACCCCCCCAGGAATTTTCGCCCCATTCCCAGACCAAGAAGAATCGTGAGCAAAGCTGATATCAATCTAGGAGGTGGTGATGGCTAAATCGCTGTTTGAGGAAAAACTTAATTCAGGTAAGTTTTTGGTGACCACGGAGATCGGACCTCCAAAAGGAGCAGACACCACGGAGATGGTTCACCATATAGAGCTACTTAAGGATAAGGTTGACGCTATTAATG
>CAZQBR010000055.1:0-9168 GCA_964591975.1 uncultured Dehalococcoidales bacterium | reverse complement strand
TATATACTCTTGGGCAGATTTTACAAACTGAGACAATTGACCTATTTAACCTAAACTCGTTGACATCCACATCGGTCAGCCTTAGCTCGGGAATCACGGGCAGGGCAGGGTAGGGAAGGAAATGAAAGGAAAGGAAAGGATGAAGAAAGGTGCTGGCAGCAAATTGCCCAGGCTGGCCGTAGCCTTTTCTACTTTCCCCGAATTGACGCAAAACCACTTTTAAAGCCGTTTCTGCTTCAATTCTTTTATTAAAAGTGGGAGGATGGTTTGCAAGTTGCCCACGATGCCTATGTCTGCTATCTCAAAGATAGGTGCCTTTGGGTTTTGGTCTACAGCCAAGATAATCTGGGATTTTTCCAGGCCTGTGGTGAATTGAGGAGCCCCAGAAGCACCTAAGCTGATAAGCAACTTCGGGGACACGATTTTCCCACTTTGGCCTATTATCCTGCTCTCGGGTATCCATCCTTTGTCATAAGCAGGGCGAGTTCCAGCCACAGCGCCCCCCAAAATCTGGGCTAATTGTTCCACGAGTTGAAAGCCCTCCAACGAATTTAAGCCCCAACCTCCAGCAATTACCACCTCGGCTTCCTCTAAGAGCGTCTCTTCAGGCTCCTCCTCGACTATTTCAACGGTTTCCGCCCTCGATTGCCCCGTTCTGCCCGCAACAACATTTTTAATTATGTCGACGTCTATGGGAATGATTTCCCCTTTAAGCTTTCGCTGAGGAGGCTTAGCCATTAAACCGGGCTTCACTGTAGCCATCTGAGGGTTAGTACTGCAGACGATTTTGAGAGACATATTGCCACCCCAACCTGATACCACTTGCACAAGCCTGGGTTCTCCATCGATCTCTTCAATATATAAATCTGTACAATGTGCGGTCAGCCCAGTCTTAAGCTTAGCTGCTACCCAGGGAGCCAGTTCCCTTCCTATAGGTGTAGCTCCCCATAATACAATTTCCGGCTTATTTTCACTGATGAGCCTAGCCAGCAAATCAGCATAGAAATCACCTTGATACAGGGAAAGTTGAGGATCCTCAGCCAGATAGACCTTTTCACAGCCATAGTCCATGAGTTCGAAGGCTAATTTCCTCACTTTGCCGCCGACGAGAATAGCTGCCAGCTTTCCCCCAAGCTTATAAGAGAGTTCCTGTCCCTTTGCTAAAAGCTCGAGGGACACGGGCAATAGCTTCCCTTGGCTTTGCTCGGCAAAAATCCAAACTTCTTGGCTCATCAGATCAAATTAACCCTCCCAGCTCTCTAAGCCTTTCAATAGCCTTCTTAACCGTTTCTTCAGGGGAGCCGGTCATGATTTTCCCCTTGCGTTTTGGGCGATGCTCTAAGGTTTCCAAAACCCTTGTGGGTGAGCCCTCGCCGCCAATGCTATCAAGTTCAGCCCCAATATCCTCGCATCCCCAGACTCGGGTCTCCCTTTCTGCCGCCTGCATTATTCCGAAAGCAGTTATGAGGCGAGGTTTATTAATCTCCTTGCCTACTGCCAGGAGGGTTGGAAGCTCCACCTTCACTTTCATATGCCCCCTCTCCAAGGCACGCTTGACTATTAGTTTTCTTTCCTCTTGGAAGGTGATTTCCTTAACGTTGGTAACGCAGGTGATGCTGAGAAATTGAGCTATCTGAGGTCCTACCTGTCCTGTGCCGCTATCTACTGTTTCGTTACCGCAGAGAACCAAGTCAAAATGCCCTATCTTCTGGACCCCACGGGCTAGAGTATAAGCCGTGGCTAAGGTATCCGCTGCGGCAAAAGCTCTATCACAAAGGAGGAAGGCTTCATCGGCACCCATAGCTAGAGCCTCCTCTAAGGATTTCCTTGTCTGGGGCGGCCCCATGCTAAGGACAACAACTTTCCCTGAGAATCTCTCTCGAATTCTAAGCCCTTCCTCCAGTGCATTCTTATCCACAGGATTAATAATGACAGGCGTTCCCTCCCGAGTTATAGTTTTGGTCACGGGGTCAAGGGAAATCTTGGAGAAATGCTCCGGATTGGGGACTTGTTTGATGCAAACGGCGATGTCCACAGCCATCAATTTATTAGGCCATAATGCTCCTACCGATGGTGACCTTCATGATCTCTTGAGTACCCGCTGCCGGGAAGAGATGCAAGGCATCCCTGAGGCGGCGAACGACATGATATTCTTCACTAAGTCCATAGCCCCCCATTATTTGCACTGCCTTAGGAGCTACTTTATTAGCTAAGTCGCAGCCAAGCAATTTAGCTCGGGCTATATCTACTCCTATCTCTCTGATTCCCTTACCCTGGTCAAGCTGCCAAGCGGCATAATAGGAAAGCCATTTTGTTGCTTCGATTTCCACATTCATATCAACCAAGGCAAACTGTATTGCTTGCAGCTCGCCTATAGGTTTTCCGTATAGCTTCCTTTCTTTGGCGAACTTTAAGGCAGCTTCGTAGCATCCCCTGGCGATCCCTAGACCAATTCCAGCAACCCCCGTTCGACCAATTATACTTATCGCAGATAGACCTATTCCTAATCCCTTTCCCTCTTGCCCTATCAGATTAGATTTGGGAACCCGGCAATTGGTGAAAGCCACTTCGTTGACCGGCGTAGTGTGGAACCCAGCAAGGTGTTCCCTCCTGGTAATTTCAAATCCAGGGGTTCCTTTCTCCACCAAAATCTCATTGAATTTGTCGTCGGTCTTGGCAAGGACGCAGGCAAGGTCAGCCACTCCGGCTAAAGTTATATAAACTTTCCTGCCATTGATTATAAATTCGTTTCCTGCAAGCTCAGCTGTAGTTTGAGTGGTTGTGGGGTCAGAGCCCCCCGAAGGCTCGGTAATTGCGTCGCATATTACCATCTCGCCTCTGCATAAAGGGGGAAGATATTTTCTCTTTTGTTCCTCCGTGCCGTAGGTTTGCAGAGACCAATGCCCCAAATGTCCCGTCTGGAAGAAGAAGCCCAATGGGGGATAAACTCGAGATATTTCCTCTATAGCTATCATCCGTGCCAGATGCCCCATCTCTGTCCCGCCATATTCCTTTGGTGTCATAATACCCACCAGTCCCATCTCAGCGGTTCTCTTAACAATGTCGAAGGGGAACTCCCCCTTCTCATCCAGCTCTAAGGCTCTTGGGGCTAATTCAGCGTCAGCAAACTCATGTACTGCGTCCCTCAGCATCTCCTGCTGTCTAGTAAGATTAAAGTCCATATTACCTCCTAATTTTTATGCTACTTCCCATATATTGACCTGCCAACCTCTGGTATTATCAACAAGGGTATTAACTGTTCCACCAGTAGCTACACCATTGTCTAGAGCAGTTTCACTGGTTACAGGCAAAGGATTTGCAGCACTTATATCAGCACCGCTACCAAAAACATTTCGTAATGTTCTTATTACTACACATTCGAGCAATCTAGACCCCCTTTCTCAAATTCATTGGCAGCAAGCTAATAATTTCATTATTTTTACACCATACTTTTTCAGTGGCTGGGTCTAAAGCGACGTCAACTTTATGTCTTTCAATAATGGAGTAGCAATGTGGCAGTATTCTAGGTAGATATGGGGAAGTATGTCTTGGTGTTATAGAAACAGGTGCAATAACAAGATTAGCCTCAAGCCCTAGCTCATCTGCCTTCCTTACTATTTTGATAGACTTATGGAAACAATTATTTGTCAATAGCGAATAAGGGGTGCGATATGCTTGGTCAATAAACCGCATCATCTCTGCATTTTTCATAAAGCTGCTCATTATGCACCCCTCCTGAAGATTTCTGGTGCATAATAGAGGGTTAGCTGATGGCGTTTTGGGCACTGTTTCCAAGCTGCATTTCTCGCAGCAACTCTGTTTGTCCTTTCATTCTCATACCAATCCATCTGAGTCCTACCCAATTAACCTAAATGCCATTACGTCCACCAATCCCAAATCGGTCAATCTTAGCTCGGGAATCACAGGCAGGGCAAGGAAGGAAAGCATGGAAAATGGCGCTGGAGGCAAGTTGCCCAGGCTAGCTGCAACTCTTTCCAGTTCTTCAAACTGAGTAACAACAAGCTCCGCAGGCTCTGGTGATAGCAAGCCAGCAATGGGTAAGGGCAAAGAGGCAAAAATTTCCTCGTTGGCGCAAACAACGAGACCACCTTGCAATTTTTGTATTTCCTCGATTGCTCTGAGGATATCAGAGTCATTGGTGCCCACAGCTACTATATTGTGAGAGTCATGGGCTATGGATGAAGCTAATGCTCCCCTTTTTAATCCAAACCCCTTAACCAGGCCTAAGCCGATATTGCCGCTGGCCTTATGCCTTTCCACCACCACAAGTTTTAGAATGTCTCTCTTTAAATCGGGCAGGACTGCCCCATTTACAATGTCCAACCTTTCCATCCTTTTTTTAGTGACTATCTGCCCAGGGATGATTTCGATGACTGGGCGAGTTTCCTGGGGGAGATTGCCTCGCTTTTTGCTCGTAGCTAACAGCGATTTTGGAGTGAGGGGCTTGATACTCACTGTATCTGTTAGCTCTAGAGGAATATGGGGTAGGGGGAATATAGGTTTGCCCTGCTTTGCCACTAGCTTCCCTCTGTAAAATACTCTATCTATTTCCAGTTTGGTGAGATTAGTAATAGTTATAAGGTCGGCTAGATAACCTGGAGCGATGGCCCCTCTATCATAGAGCCTGAAATACTGAGCAGCATTAATTGTTGCCATCTGGATTGCTCGGACTGGTTCTAGCCCTCTGCTGATGGCTTTCCTGACCACGGCATCAATATCACCTTCGTGAAATAGATCGGAGCAACTGCGGTCATCTACCACGAAGAGGCATCTGTTATAGGTTTTATCAGTGACCAGAGGCAGTAGAGCATCCAGATTCTTCTCCGAAGAGCCTTCGCGAATCATCAGGTACATCCCTCGTTCTAACTTCTCTCTCCCCTCTTCCAGCGCGGTGGACTCGTGGTCGGAAAAGATGCCAGCAGCCATATAGGCATTCAGTTCCTTGCCACTGAGCCCCGGGGCATGTCCATCAACAACCCTGCCCCTTGAAGCAACGAGCTTATTCAAAATCTCCTCATTGCCATTAACCACGCCGGGGAAATTCATCATTTCCCCCAGACCGATTACATCGGGGTAAGCTAGAAGCTTCTTTATTTCCTCAATATCGATTTTGGCTCCTGATGTCTCCAAATTAGTTGCTGGCACACATGAGGGAACCATGAATAACATATCCAGGGGTAGGTTCTCCGCCCAATTCATGACAAACCGGATGCCTTTGAGTCCGCAGACATTGGCGATTTCATGCAAATCAGTGACCACGGTAGAGGTGCCATGAGGGACTACTGTTTGAGCATATCGGGCAGGATGAAGCATAGAGCTTTCTATATGGACATGGCCGTTAATTAGCCCTGGAGCTAAGTAGCTGCCTTGTAAATCAATAGTCTCCCTGGCATTATCATAATCTCCTACTCCAGCTATCCTGTCCCCATAAATAGCCACATTACCTTGCTCTATTGTCCCGGTAAAGGTGTTTATTATGCGGGCATTCTTTAGAAGCAAATCCGCTGGTGCTTCCCCTCTAGCCACGGAGATAAGTTTTTTTAAATTCATTGTCTAATTTTCCACAAAACAGATGTCGGGCAAATAGCGGAACCTTTCATTCCAATCAATGCCGTAGCCAACGATAAATTTATCGGGCACGGTAAAGCCCAGGTAATCAATAGATACGGGAACCCTGCGCCGGGATGGCTTATCTGTTAAAGAACAAAGCTTTAAGGAAGCAGGTTTTTTATTCCTCAGGTAATCAAGCAAGAAAGAGATGGTGACCCCAGTATCCACAATGTCTTCAACCACCAGAACGTCTCTCCCTTTTACCGGCGTATTGAGTCCTTGAACCACCTTAACTTTGCCCGAAGTTTCTTTACCAGAGCCATAACTGGAAAGCTTCACGAAATCCACCTCCGTCCACAAATCAAGCTGGCGGATGAGGTCAGCCATAAATACAAAAGACCCCTTAAGGACGCCAATGAGCAAAAGCTGCCTCCCTGGATAGTCCTTTCTGATTTCGGAGGCTAGCCTTGTGACAGTCTTGGCTATCTCTTCGTGGTTAATAAGGATTTTAGCTTGCGGTTGAAAGGCCATGTTATTATATATGGTAACACAAGTGCATTTAGCCATAAATGCCAAGCTTGCTTGGATAGGCGGTTAATCTCAATATATAATAGTGTAACCTCCAGGAAATTCACTTAGGCACTCGTCGGCGCCTGCGAAACAGGGAAAGAAGCAACATCAGCCCGATTACACCGAAGAACGGGGATATGTGAATACCGCTACTGCCACTTTCTTTAGTGATGGTAATGGGGGTTTTATCGGGTGGCTCTGCTGCAGCTATGGTTTCGTCTTTAACCTCGTAGACGCTCAGGCTTTTCCCTATGAACCGCTCTGGCATCCAACCTAAAGGGTTGTTTCCTCCTGTAGCCTCAGCCCAAACCCAGCCAGGTTCACCATCTACAGACAAAATCTGATTAGCCTTGTCATGTTCCGGTAGATACACTAAGGTGGCAGCGTGGTTAGGTGCCAGCACTATAGCTGAGCGAAGACCTGCCCCTTTATACATGACAGCAAGTAAAACAGCGTAATCCTCACAGTCGCCATAGGCTATGCTCTCAGTCTCAATAGTAGCCGCCAATTCATCGGCATTCTGAGCGAATTCTGGGAAGCTGAATTGGTCTTCATCGGTGGTATATTTGACCTTGTTACGGGCAAAGGCGAAAATCCTCTCTGCTCTTTGATGAATGTCAGGGTAATCCCGGGCAAATTGCTGGCCGATGCTGTAAGCCTTGTCGGCATTTTCCCCTAAGCTCTCACCCAGGATAATGGGGTGAAAATCCGCTTCAGGGGAGACTTGAAAGAAGCCATCGCCACCGGCAGCATTAGTGCGGCACACATCCCAATCATCAAAAACCTCTCCACCTTGTTCATAAAAATTCGTTGACGATGTCGCTAAGGTAAAAGCAGGCATTATCGCTAGCAGGATGGCCAGGGAAAGCAAAATGGCTCTTAAATGTTTGGGCATAGGAATTCACAGTAAATACATGGTTAGAGCGCTGTGCATTATTAAACCAAAGAAAATCAGATAACCGGAAACGTATATTCCCACTGCGACCGGATTTTGCTCCACGCTGAGGAAAGGAATTTTTGGCGTCAGCTTATCCATGATGTGCAGTAGGGCTATCCCTAGAAGGAGGCTTACCAGGAAGCTGATAGCAACCAACCCCAGTCTTCTAGGATCAATTAGACTCGCCAACAGGCCACCGCCGGCTACCACAGGGCCGGTTACCACCCCGTGGATAACCAAACCCACTAAAATAAAGAAACCAGCTATAAAAAGACCTACTGAAATCGGATTTTCTCCTATCCTTTCCCGCTCGTGGATATGCGGGGTAAGTGCATCCAGTACCCTGATTCCTAGCCAGGCTAGTAAGGTACAGATGAGTGTCCAGATTATGACTCTAGCTATCCAAAGTAGCACAACAATATGAAAAGCAGTTTGGGGACCTATTTCATTCATGAGCATACTTCCTCCGTAAGATATGTTGCACTTTAACCAAGATGTGTTACAAGCCTACCTTAAGCTCACCTCTCTTTGCAAGCACTACTTGATATTTAGATTGTGTAGCATAGAGGCTTCAGCCTCGATGGGCGAACCTAAAGGTTCGCTCCTACATTTATAGCAGCAAAGAAGCTTAGTAGCATGAAAGACGATGTGTTACCAATCGTATGCATGAGTACAGCTACTTTATATTGCTAGCAAAATAAGCTAAAATCGCTTACACTAACACTGTATCTTAAGGCGATTTGAAGATGTAGTTGCTCAATTTATTGAGCTATTGTGCCTGATAAATCAGGCAGCTACAAAAGTCTGGGTGTGAAGGGTTTCCAAAATGCCCAAAATTGAACAGGAAATCAAAATTAAATGGCCTCTATATTCTAAAAAGGGGCGAGGCTTATGAAAGAAATCGAGATATTATGCTGGAATGTCAACGGGATTAGAGCAGTGGAGAAGAAAGGCTTTCTAGAATGGCTAAACCAGGAATCCCCTGACATTCTCTGTCTGCAAGAAACAAAGGCTCAGCCTGATCAAATCAGTCTCGAGCTGAAACAACCGCCTGGCTATTATGCCTACTGGAACTTTCCCCAGAGAAGAGGCTACAGCGGAGTTGCCACTTTCACAAAAGAGAAACCAATCAAAGTTGAGAATGGCTTTGGCATTGAGCAATTTGATGTGGAAGGAAGGGTTATAAGTGCCCAATATCCTCAGTTCACACTTTTTGATATTTATTTTCCTAATGGAAAGATGAGCGAAGAACGGTTGAAGTATAAGATGGATTTTTATGATGCCTTCCTTGACTTTGCAGATGACCTAAAGACGAAAGGCGAAAGACTCATCATTTGCGGCGATTTCAACACTGCTCATAAAGAAATAGACCTGGCTCGGCCCAAAGAAAATGAAAATATATCAGGATTTTTGCCCATGGAAAGGGAATGGATGGACAAGTTTGTCGCTCATGGCTTTGTAGACACCTTTCGTTACTTCAGTAAAGAGCCCAATCATTATACCTGGTGGAGTTTGAGGACGAGAGCCAGAGAACGAAACATAGGCTGGAGACTGGATTACTTCTTTGTAAGCGAGGACCTGATAGGCTCAGTGACAGAGGCAAGCGTTTTATCAAATGTAATGGGCTCAGACCACTGTCCTGTGGGAGTTAGATTGTCGCTCTGAGCCCACCCGTGTCATTCTGAGGAGCGGAGTGACGAAGAATCTCAAACGCTGTCCTGTGGGAGTTAAGTTGTCAATTTAGCTATAAGAAGGCGCGGATTAATGGTAGATTGTCATTATGAGCCTGCTGCGTCATTGCGAGCTTCTCTTACTGGCATTGCGAACGAAGTGAAGCAATCTCGTAAAAAAATGTCATTCTGAATGGGTGAGCCGAAGCCCTGAACCGAAGTTGCGAGCGAAGCGTGGCAATCAGTGAAGGGGAAGCGAAATGAAGAATCTCCTCTGTGAAAGCAAAAAGAGATCCTTCGCTCCGCTCAGGATGACAAGAAGCGAAGGGCTCAGGATGACAAGGGGAGAGGGCTCAGGATGGCAGAGTGATGGTGATGGTGATGGTGATGGTGATGGTGATGGTGATGGTGATGGTGATG
>CAZQBR010000054.1:7568-9242 GCA_964591975.1 uncultured Dehalococcoidales bacterium | reverse complement strand
TAATCTCCACTCCCTCGAAGAGCTTTTAGTATTTCTCCCTTCATTTCGTTAACCCTACTAATAGTAAGGTTAACGAATTTTTGCTTCTCTGTCAATGCTCAGTCTCTTGCAGTCTGTGGGATTGCATTCTGTAACGAAGCGTAAGTAAGCTATGTTAGTCAGGATGGAATATGCTATCCACCTTTCTGGCGCTAAAGCTGAGACTGAACTAAGCAAATTAGAATTCCTGCGAAAACAAAGGGTTGATACAGTTAGTGCGAAATATGAGGGTGAAGCTAAAGTGAGCGATCTTATGCTTTCAATTCCGGTATACGAAGCATTCAGTTGGTGAGTAACTCAGCTATTGATTGTTTTGTTATCCTGAAGAGAATAGCCTCACAAGCTATGATTACTGCTCTTGTAGCACATGTGGTGATGAGAAGTTACTGAAGGCTGTTAGTGCCAGAAAAGAAACCTCATTCTACCTTCATTTGGTAGAAGCAAATAGAGGTAGTTTTTCTTGTGTCCAATCTGTAGCAGAGATAAATACTTAAGGTTATCGTATATTATGAATCAAACCTTGATATCAAAATAAAGAAGGAGGTGAGTCTATGGCAATTGCGGGATTGGCTCTCATTGTAATTGGCTGGATCATCCAGCTGGTATACGCCTTCAAGGGGAAAAAGGAGATACAACCGCGGTTTATCATAGCTTATGCCGTGGGTGTTCTTCTCTTGGTAGTGGACGGCTTCATATGTGAGGCTATCACTATTGCATCGCTGAATCTTATTTGTCTAGTTGTAGCAGCCGTGGTTCTCTTCAAGGTTAAGCCCCAATGTTTGAACTAATAGAGGGCAATGTGGCTAGTTCTTCTTGTATCCCGCGCATGCTGAGGTGATTATCGATGTTCCTTTACTGCTGCATTCTACTTCTACCCCTAGGATTAGCTCTAGTGCAACTCTACGGAATGAGCGTTATAATAGCTGCAATAGAGGAGTGAATTTATGTGGCTTAAGACAAGAATGTTCCTTTTAGTGGCGTTGCTCTTTGGCATCCTCTACGGCGTGATTACCGGAGTTGGGGTTTGGATGGGAAAAGGCAGTGCGTTAACTTACATTATTATAGCTTTCGTGTTCCTCGGCATCCAGTATCTCATCGGTCCTGCTATAGTAGGTAGGACAATGAGAATAAAGTGGGCTTCCGAGAAAGAAGCCCCGGAGCTACATAGAGTAGTAGCCGACCTTGCCACCAGAGCTCGTCTCCCTAAACCCAAGGTAGGCATCTCTCAACTTGCAATTCCTAACGCCTTCGCCTTCGGAAAGAGCCAACGAGATGGGCGAGTCTGCGTTACTCAAGGCATTGTAAATCTCCTCAGCAAGGATGAACTTCGGGCTGTCTTGGGACATGAGATGTCCCACATCAGACATCGAGACATGGTGATTATGACTTTGCTCTCGGCTATACCGCTCATCATGTACTGGATTGCCTTGGGTACGATGTTTAGAGGAATGCTGGGTGGTCGAGGACAAAGTGGTGCCATTGTTATTCTCATTGGGATGGGTGCCTTCATTCTTTACTTTATTACCAGCTTGCTCGTTCTCTATGGCTCTCGCATACGGGAATACTACGCTGACAAAGGAAGTGTTGAATTGGGCAATGAACCACATCATCTGGCTTCAGCCCTGTATAAACTGG
>CAZQBR010000054.1:0-7468 GCA_964591975.1 uncultured Dehalococcoidales bacterium | reverse complement strand
AGTGTTGAATTGGGCAATGAACCACATCATCTGGCTTCAGCCCTGTATAAACTGGTCTATAGCAATGCCCGCTTCAAAGGACGACCAGAGCTAAAGCAAATGGAGGGAATCAAGGCTTTCTTTGTTAACGATCCCACCCGCGCCTGGAGGGAGATTAAAGAGCTATCTCAAATCGATCTTGATATGAGCGGCACCATTGACAGCTATGAGTTAATGGAGCTACGAAGCAAAACTGTTAGGACCAGCTCGGCCGACAAGATGATGGAGATTCTCAGCACTCATCCCAATATGTTAAAGAGAATAAAGCACCTATCCTCGCTGATGGCATGAGGAATTAAACGGTGGCCTAGCAGCTACATTTAAAAGAGGCTATAGCTTCGACAGTAGTTTTTTTGTCTTAACAGTGAGAAGTAAAAGATATGTAATATACCCCCTCATAATAACCTTCCTTGAAGAGGTAGCTCTAGCAACAGTTGTCCTCTGGCTACTACCAAGGTTTGGGATAAACATCCCCCTTTGGGCGCTAATCCTTATGCTGGTTGCCTTGGGAGCATATGCCTATACAACTTACAGGCTTGGCAAGAAGGCACTGGGTAAGAAGCCGATAATTTCGCCTGAGGCTATGGTTGGTAGCAAATGTAAAGCGACAACGCTCCTTGCTCCGAAAGGTTATGTTCGAGTCGGCGGAGAACTGTGGCAAGCTTCGTCAATTTCAACCATCAACGCTGGGGAGGAAGTCATTGTTACAGGCATAGAAGGGATGACCCTTCTGGTAAGCCCTGTAGGCAACGAGAATCACGAAAACGAAACAGGTGCCCATCTCAGCTAATATAATTGCCTTGAATTTTTAGCTGACTAGCTCCCCCCACATCCCTTGGTCGTGAAGTCCCGTTAGCTTAACTGGTGCTATTTTGTTAGTTAGGTGCTTTTGGCTCCGGGTAAATACCCTGATATAGCTATCAGTTAAGCCAGAATACATGCCTTCGCTTGGGCTTGTTTCCTTTTCCCACAAAGCGGGCATGATTTGCCCGAGAAATTGTTGTTCAAAATTGCGCTTAGAAATCCATGATAGCTCCAACATCCTGCGACTACGTTCCTTTTTTACTTTATCCCTTACCTGGTTGGGCATTTTGGCAGCCTCAGTTCCAGGTCGAGGTGAGAAGGGGAAAACATGGATGTTAGCAAAGCCAGCTTGCTGGCAGGAGCGATAGCTCCGCTCAAACTCTGTGTCACTTTCACCAGGGAAACCAACTATAATATCAGTGGTAATAGCTGCTCCGGGTATTGCTTCTCTAATTAAAGCCACCGCAGCTTGATAATCATCCAGAGAGTAGCATCGCCTCATCCTCTGAAGCACAGCATCACTGCCACTTTGAAGCGCTAAGTGGAAGTGGCGACATACCCTTTTATCTTGCCATAAGGTGAGAAGTTTAGGAGTTAGCTCCTGTGGCTGGAGTGAGGAAAGCCTTAACCTCTCGATATTTGTATCGTAGAGAATACGCTCTATTAAATCCCCGAGGTCAGCGTCAGATCCTTCGCTAGCGCTCAGGGCGGCATCTTTATAGTGACCAATTTTTGTACCTGTGAGTACAACTTCCTTATAGCCCAGAGCCACTTTCTTTTTGATTTCCTTGATTATTTGGGAAGAAGGCACAGAATACTCACAATCTCGTACCTGGGGTACAATACAATAGGTACAAGGACTGTGACAGCCATCCTGAATCTTTATTAAGCTGCGAACCCTGCTGATGCCATTGTGGGCATGAAATTGCTTCGTTTCTCCTTCGCGTGGCCTATCCTTGGCGAGATTCTTCGGTTGCGGAGCCTGTCCTGAGCGGCGAGATTCTTCACTTTGCTCAGAATGGCAGGGGGAGCGAAGGGCTCTCTCAGAATGACGAGAAGCGAAGGTCTCGATGCTTGAGCTCCTTGTAGCTAACAAGCCTGTTACAATCTCAAGTAAGCGCTCCTTCTCCTTATTGTTCAAAACGAGGTCAGCAATGGGAGCTAGCTCTTGCGGAGCTCTTTGGGCATAGCAGCCAGTAGCAATAATTAAAGCCTGAGGATTCCTTCGTTTAGCTAGCCTGAGCCAGTGGCGTGACTTACGGTCAGCGATATGGGTGACCGTACAGGTGTTGGCAATGTAAATATCCGCCAAATTGTCAGGAGGCACAAGCTGAAATCCAGCTTCACTGAACTGACCAGCCAGAGATTCCGTCTCTGCTTGATTAAGCTTGCATCCTAGAGTATGGAAAGCTATTTTCATATTTCCCGCAAATACTGATTATATTTGTTGCCTTTGTTTTAGGTCAAATAATTCTTTATGAGTGCTTACAATAAGGAGTTTTGCTACAACTCCCTTTATGGTATAGTAAACGGCTTTGGTCAAAGGCTATTAGGACTAGACATGAATCAGCAGTGGCAGCTTTCACCTCAGGCACCGACCGAATATATGAGTGCTTGTGGCGTCTCTTCTGTAATCGCTCAACTCCTTTATAACCGTGGTATTAAGCCAGATGAAAGCGAACTATTTTTGGCTGCTGACCACAGGCTCGAAGGCAATCCTTTCCTGCTTCCTGACATGTCACAAGCAGTAAGTAGAATTTACAAAGCCTTGCTTTCAGGTGAAAAAATTGCCATCTATGGTGACTTTGATGTTGATGGCGTCACCGCTACAGCTACTCTTGTCGAAGGGCTATCCTGGCTTGGTGCTAAAGTTATCCCTCATATCGCTGATCGTTTTTGTGAGGGTCGTGGGTTGCAATTACCAGCTATAGAGGAGCTTCGTAGTCAAGGGGTTAGCCTGCTCATTACTGTCGATTGTGGTATTGGTAATCTTGTGGAAACAAAACAGGCTCAAGAAATGGGGATAGATGTAATTATCACCGACCATCATATTCCACCAGCAACCTTGCCCCAAGCCATGGCTGTAATTGACTCAAAGCGAAAGGATTCACGGTACCCCTATCCTGACCTGGCTGGCGTAGGCGTTGCCTTCAAAGTTTTACAAGCTTTGTTTCATGGAGACGCCAGGAAGAAAGAGCTAGCTAAGTTACTGGATTTAGTAGCTTTAGGCACTGTTACTGATTTAGTTCCTCTCATTGGTGAGAACCGTTATCTGGTTAGGGAAGGGCTGAAGGTGCTTAATAATACTCATCGTATTGGGCTCCAAGAGATGATCAAACTAGCCAGGCTAGAGCTAGGTAGGCTTGATACCGAGCATATTTCCTGGACTCTAGGTCCTCGCCTCAACGCTGCTGGCAGAATTGGGCATGCCAGCAACAGTTATCAGTTGCTCGCCGCTCATTCGACAGAAGAAGCCTGTCGCTTGGCAGTAGAACTGGGGGAAATGAATACTGAGCGTCAGCAACTAACCAATGAAGTATTGAGCAAAGCAAAGGAAAGGTTAACCGGCAAAGTTTCCCTCCCACTGCTTATAGAAGGTGATGAGAGCTATCCCGTTGGGATTATTGGCCTTGTTGCTGGTAAGCTGGCAGATGAATTTCACAGGCCGTCTATCATCCTCAACCTTGGTCCAGAAATATGCCGAGGCAGTTGCCGCAGCATACCTGAGTTCAACATTGTCTCTGCTTTAGAAAAATGCCGTGACCTGCTTCACAGCTTTGGCGGTCATCCCTTGGCTGCTGGATTTACTTTGACACGTGAAAATCTGGCCAAGCTAGAGGAAAGACTCATGGGATTAGCTGTGGGCGAGCTAGCCCACCTTGATTTTAGCCCCAAATTGGTCATTGATGCTGAGGTTGCCTTATCTACCTTCGCCGGTGATACCTTCAATCTAATTCAAGGACTGAGCCCTTTTGGCAAAGGCAACCCACAGCCTATTTTCCTCAGCCGTCAAGTCGAGGTAACCGAATGTCGCAATTTTGGCAACCAAGGCAAACACTTAAAGTTAAAGCTCAGGCAAGGACATATAACCTGGAGAGCTGTGGATTTTGCTTCTCAGAAGACTCAGGAGGAAGTCGCGCCACTCATAGACATCGTGTATAGCCTGGAGAAAAATTACTGGGGAGGAGAAGATGTGTTGCGCCTTAATCTTCGTGACTTTGCCCCAAGTCAGCCCCACTAGTAGATTCAGTGACTCGAATTCCTTGCTGGAACCTGCGCATTCTGATAATAAGCCAGGGCACAGCCACTACCAATATGGCTAAACTGATAACCTGGCCTTGATGGAGTCCCAATAAAAACGGCTCGTTCACGCGGAGAAACCTTAGGCCAAAATCACCCGCAGCGTAAAGACAAAGATAAACAAAAAAGAGAGAGCCTTGTGGCTTAAGTCGCTCTCGTAACCGCCATGTAATAGTAAAGACTATCAGGTTCCACAATATAAAATAAATCTGTGTGGGGTAGAGAGGCACCCCCCAATATTGAGAAGGAATGGTATCCCGGGGGGTATAGAGCACTGCGCTGGGGAAAGAATGGAAGGGGCTGGGTTTACCAAAACAGCAACCATTTATAGTACAGCCAACTCTTCCTATAGCCTGAGCTAAGGGTGTTCCAACAGCAAGAGCATCACCTACAGCAGCCAGGCTCGAAAAAGGAAATTTCCTTACCTTGGTATAAAGCCAAGCTCCCAGCAAAGCTCCGCCGATAGCTCCATATAGGGCAAGTCCAGCGAAACCGATGATATTGATAGGTTCATCGGGATGTGTTACAAGGTAGTCAACGACATGGACTAGCCTGGACATTATGAAACCACCTATAATTCCCCAAAGGAAAAGACTATAAATATTATCTTGGGGGAAGCCCACTCTTCTTGTCTCTCGGAAGGTGACAATAAGCAATGTTATGACCGCCAAAGCCACCATGATTCCGTACCATCTCACAGTAAGAAAACCGATGGTAAAAGCAATAGGGTCTATATTTATAGTGAGCATTTAGTTTTCAAGAGAAAATGGCATTGACGAAAGCTTCAGCGTCGAAAAGAGCTATATCCCGTAGTTTTTCACCAGTTCCTATATAAGCGATAGGTATATTTAAAGCGTCGCAAATAGCAAAAACTATCCCCCCTTTGGCTGTGCCATCTAGTTTAGCCAGGAAAATGTCAGTTATACCTATAGCTTCAGTAAAATACTTGGCTTGGGTCAGGCCATTTTGCCCTGTGGTAGCATCCATTACCAATAGAATTTGATGAGGGGCTGAGGCATCATGCTTAGCTGCTGCCCTTTTTATTTTCTTGAGCTCTTCCATGAGGTTAAACTTGGTGTGGAGGCGACCAGCAGTATCAATAATCACTGCTTGGGCATAGCGATTATATGCTGCTTCGATGGCATCAAAGGCAACTGCTCCTGGGTCACCACCAGGTTGGTGGGCAATAACCTCGGCTCCAACCTCTTTGCCCCAGTATTCGAGTTGCTTAATAGCTGCAGCTCGGAAAGTATCGGCTGCAGCTAAAACAACTCGCTTACCCTGTGAGGCAAAGCCGTAAGCCAGTTTAGCAATGCTGGTTGTTTTACCTGAGCCATTTACTCCGACCACAAGGATGACATGAGGAACTGAATCAGAGATTGTTGGCTTCTGGGGAATCTTTAATAGGTTTAGCATCTCTTCCCTCAAAGCCGACTTTATCTGTGATGCCTCTGCTAATCTATTTATTTTCACTTGCTGTTTTACTCTGTCTACAAGTTTGTCCGTGGTTTCTATACCAATATCCGCAGAGATGAGCAATTCTTCAAGCTCATCCCAGGTTTCATTCCCAATTGAGCCTTGGTCAAAAAGATGAGCTATCTTGTTAAACCAGGTTTCTTTGCTTCTTTTTACTCCTAACTCGGTTTTTTTTAACCAATCAACCACATTAGCCCCTTTGGTATGAAATTATTAATATATAATAGCACAAGCGAAGCTGACTTTTTAGATTGAGAGCTAGATGGTGATTGAGCTATTAACTTGAGGCGTTGCTTGGGTGAAAGGGGTAGCACGAATTATTGCTGAGACAAGCCTCTTGGCAAAAAGGAGTTTTCCCCCTGCCCTATGTGTAGCTAGTATACTAGCTGTGGTTGATTTCATCCCCATGTTGCAGGGGTAACTTTGCGAACTTCCTTACAAATAAAAGAGGATATACTATATCGCTGGTGCAGCAGGGAATCCAAACTGCAAGGAACAAAAACAGGAAGACGAAGGGGAGCAAAGGAATCCAATTCGCTATTCCAAATGAAGTGAAATAGAATAGCGAGGCCCAGGTGCTTAATAGTACATGTCCAGCATGGGGAACTCTAGTTGTTTGTTTCCTGAGGCCAATTGCAATACCGCCCAGCGCCAGGAGATTTATCCACCATTTTTCGATAAAGGGAACATGGAACTCCATTTGGGCATGAAGCAAACTTCCTCCCAAATAGGGAATTACGGCATCGCTTATCGTGGCTATTCCAATTGACCCCGTCCAGCCAATCAAGATTACCGCCCATAGTTTGGCTTTCCTATATTTCGCATACATCGCTGTGGTCACAAGTGCGCTCAATATCACATGGAGTGGATGCAAGATGTAGAAAATAGTGTGGGAAATCTCTGAAGGAACATCGCCAAAGACTATTATAGCCATGACTGCACTGCCTGTGAGAGCTCCTAAGGCAGTAAAGGGGGCATGTCTCTTAAGCTCACTTATGATTCGCCTGAGCATCTTTCCTCTCGAGATTAAGTCAAAATTTTCTATTGGCCAAACTGCTTTCTATAGCAATTAGCACAAAGCCCGGAAAACTCGGAAAGGTGATATTCGGTATGAAAGCCAAAATCCAGGGCAAACTCATTTTCTTCATGGCACAATCCTTCATCGGCAAACTCCTGAATGACTCCGCATTGACGGCAGACCATAAACCGATGACACCCTGCCTGCTTGCCCAAAACGCATTTAATAAACCCTCCATTGGACAAGACCCTGTGAGCCAGATTAAGACTACAAAATAGCTCAAGAATGCGGTAGATGGTAACGTGATTTAAGTATTTGCCTTGCTGCCTTAGAAGCCTTTGTATGTCATATGGTGAGAGTGGTTTCCGCGCTCTTTCCAAAACCTCAAGCACATGTAGTCGGGGCTTGGTTACCTTGTATCTCTGAGCCTGCAAAACCCGAACTGAAGCTTGAACCACAAACGATATTATACCAGAACCGAATGCTAAATGCAATAATATTACAATTAGACAGGAAATAACTAGTTAGTTCTCACGAATAATGCAGCGTAATAAGGTAGGATAAAGTTCTTGGGCGTTATTTATAACCTGGGTATATAGATGCTGGCAATAAAATGTAAGAGCTTGATTGCTTTGTTATCTTCTTAACCCCGGCAAATTCAGGGTACAAATTCTCGGCTTCTCCGATGAAATTCTTGATTTTGTCTCATTTAATAAAACAATGTTTAATCTACTAATTCTTCAAGCAGTATTAAAGCGGCTTCTTTATCCAATGGCTGGTTATTGTTGCCACATTTGGGCGATTGGATACAAGATGGGCAGCCATCCTGGC
>CAZQBR010000053.1:0-9302 GCA_964591975.1 uncultured Dehalococcoidales bacterium | reverse complement strand
TCATCCCTTACCATCGTTACGGTGAACTCAAATATGAGATGCTGGGCAGGAAATATCGGGTGGCTGGCCTAGCTATACCCGATTCTGACATGGTGGCTCGGGCCTGCGAACTGATACGCTCTCAAGGACTCGCCTGCGAAGCAGTGCACTGAGTATGCTCTCTTTGACAAAAAGAAGGAGAGAGGGTAGCCTTCATCGATAAACCCCTTTATTTTTTCTAAAGTCACACCTTCAGAGGCGAAAACATCAAAACCTTTTTTCCTGGCGTAGGCAATCATATTGGTATAGTGGGTACCATCTTGGTCAGTCTTTAGTGCCTTCCGTAATCTATCACCGCGGACTTCCACCCCGAAATATTCCATGACTACCTGTCTGATATGCTTTGTTGGTAAGGAAAAGACGCCATTGCGACTTTTGATTCTTCACCTTCTATATACGTTGAGTAGAAAAATACCAAGTGTACCAGATGTACACGGTATAAGACCGAATCTAGATGCATATCTTTACCAAATGAAACCTCCTCCACCTTTTAAGTGTGCCGTAGGGACTACCTTTAATAATGTAATAATGAAATAGCGCGGTAGTTCGTGAGTGCTACCTAATAGTATGACCTGTATCGCAGGTAACAATTAGCCAAAATGTATGACAAGTAATAAAACAACGTAGTGTTCACAGTCCTCGGATAAGCGACTCTGGTTTTCGTAGCCTTTCCGAAGGTTCCGAGCGATGCTAATATGCTAATATTGACAACAGGCTGCGAAAGATACATAATCCTGCTCTGATTTTGGCCGAATTTGAGAACAGTACGGAAAGGTAACGACAATTAAGCAGCGCGGCGGCATTGTTTCATTTCTCACCGGCTTGCTGCCGCTATTTGTGCTGGCCCACTTTGGCCATCATCTAGTGACGGCGTTGCTCCCTCCTCTTCTCCCGTTCATCCGTCGTGATTTTTCCCTCTCGTATACCCAGGCGGGTGGCCTGCTCTTTGCCTATAATATTGCCTATGGCATCAGCCAGCTTCCCGCGGGCTTGGCCGTTGACCGCTTCGGCTCCAGGATCCTGCTCACCATCGGAGTGGCCGGAGTGGCCTTTGCCGGCCTTCTGATTGGTCTCTCCTCTAACTACATCGTTATGGCACTTCTGCTGGTTGTCATGGGGTTGGCGGGGGGAGGTTACCATCCGTCAGCATCACCTCTGGTCTCCGCCTCGGTTAGACCGGAGCAGCGAGGGAAGGCGCTGGGAATCCATCAGGTAGGTGGCACCGGGAGCTTTTTCCTGGCGCCGCTCATCGCGGCAGGCATTGCTAGTGCTCTGGGCTGGCGGGGCACATTTATCGCTGTAGCCATCCCGACCCTGTCCTTCGGCATAATATTTCACCTGCTACTGGGTAAGACAGGTTATGCCGGCACTGCCCGAAAGAAGGAAGCCGCAGCTTCGGCGACAGAGCCATCTGAGCCCGGCGACCTACGCCGGCTGTTGGCGTTTATCTCAATCGGCGTCGCCAGCCAGGTGCTGGTTCAGTCCACGCTCCAGTTCACTCCGCTGTATGTGGTTGATGTGCTCGGCGCCACTGAGGAGCAGGGCGCTGCCCTGCTGTCAATCGCCTATTTTGGGGGCATCTGGGGTGGCCCTCTAGGAGGTTACCTGTCTGACCGCTTGGGAAGGATTCCGGTGATAATCGCCGTTGGCCTTATCTCGGGGCCGGCGATTTACCTTCTCAATCACGTGTCCCTGGGCGTGAGCCTTTATGCCGTTCTGCTACTTATGGGCACCGCCATGCATGCAGGCATGCCGGTGGTAGAGTCCTATATCATCAGCCACGTTTCACCGCAGAAACGTTCCAGAGTGCTTGGCCTCTATTACATGGTCAGTCGCGGCGGGCCGGCGATAACATTCGTGCTGGGCTACCTTGTTGATACCTATCAGTTCTTTATCACTCTGTCCGGCGTGTCGATTGCCATGCTGGCTGTTGCCATTATCGGCACGGCTTTGCTCTGGCGAAAGCGGGGGTAACTGCAGAACTCAAGACATTAAGCTTGTTGTAGTTTCGGAGGCTGGCAACTAGGTTGCCAGCCTATTCTAATTGAAAAATGGGCCTGAAGGAAAGGTTTCGGGCAATCTGTTGAGCAAATCTTATGATTTGCCGAAAGAGCTTGAAACGAGCACTCACCATCCTTCCCGCAAATTGATTATCGCTCATTTGATTGGCAATTTCCCTGAGTTTTTCGAGAGTTACGCCGAGACGCAGTTAGCCCTCAACTCTGGGTACATTCCTTAATCTTTCATTGGGCGGCATCACCTTATCATGAGGATAAGGCTTCTTAATCCTATCTCTATGGTAGATAACGATGTTCACTGTGACTGATGAGTAGGCTAGTAGGCTGACTTAGAGACATACTTCAGTTGGCTTGCTGAGCCTCAGATAAACTGAACCTTCCGATGTTTTGTTTGACACACTCTGTTTTAACCGATTACGCTTGAAGGCAAAGTAGACCACTACCGGTTTCGATTCTCACGGAGCATTAGCGTATGGGCTGGCCGGATATAGTCAAACTCATAGTAAGCATAGTGGCTTGTGAAGCTGTTGGTGACGTCGGCGCAATATTCACGACACCCGCAATCGGAACTTGGTATGCGAGCCTAAGGAAACCCTCCTTCACTCCTCCCAATTCAGTCTTCGGCCCCATTTGGATTACCCTGTATCTCCTAATGGGTATAGCAGTTTTCATTGTGTGGCGACACGGTTTGGCCAGGAAGGAGTGATAGTAGCTTTCGCCGTATTCTGGATTCAATTAGCCATAAACGTCTTGTGGTCGGTAACTTTCTTTGGGAGCAAGTCGCTTTTTGGTGGAATGATTCTGATTTTTGTGCTCTGGGCAGCGATACTGGCCAATACCATTATCTTCTTTAGTGTATCAGTCCTAGCGGGGGGACTCCTCATACCATATATGATTTGGCTTACCATTGCGGCTAACTTGAATGGTGCAGATCTGGGGACTAAATCGGTGACCAGTCTGCACCAATGACTGTTAATACAATAAGCCAACCTCTCAGCTTCTTTCTCTTATTTCAAATAACAAGATGGCTTGTTGGGTATAACTTTCACCGTGCGTAGCAGTCCTTTGGTTATCTTGCTCCCATAGAGTATATTGAAAAAGAACTTGCTACAATTGACAGTCGAGTGTTACCTATGGGGGCAGCCAGCACACAGACTTGACAGGTAGCGAGTGTAGATATAATCTAGATACCAGCACTTTTGAGCAACGACTATTTCGACACCGCGGTTTTCTACCTGTACAATAGTTTGGCTCAGAAGAAGAGGACTCATAGAGTAGGGAAGGCCAATGAGAATTCTGACAAGAAAATGGATGCTGCATATAACCAAAGAAGCTTTGGAGAGAAATAACAAGCAGAGGAGATATGGTCTACGCCTGAAAAATTTGAGCGATATTTGAATCCACCATACCGAATTCTGCTCGGACCCGGACCCAGCGGCATCCATCCTCGCGTTAGTAGGGGTATGTTGGCACCCATAGTGGGACATCTAGACCCGTACTTCATTACTGTGATGGAGGACACGATGGAACTTCTCCGAGCACTCTTTCGGACCCGGAATAAACTCACCTTTCCCATCTCTGGCACAGGCTCGGCAGGCATGCAAGCTAGCTTTTGTAACTTTCTTGAACCGGGGGACGTAGCCGTCCTTGGTGTTAACGGCCTTTTTGGAGAACGCATGCTAGATAATGCCGTCAGGTGTGGCGCCAAGGTGGTTCCGATATCTGCAGAGTGGGGACGAATTATCGAACCCGAAGCAATAGAAGCCGCCCTGAAAAGTCAGAAACGAGTAAAACTTCTAGCTTTGGTTCATGCCGAGACTTCCACTGGCGTTCTTCAGCCGTTACTCGAGGCTTCTAAGCTGGCAAAGCAATACGAGACTCTGTTCCTGGTCGATGCGGTCACTTCCTTGGCAGGGCATGAGGTAGCCGTAGACGACTGGGGCATTGACATCTGCTACAGCGCCACGCAGAAATGTATAAGCTGTCCACCAGGTCTCGCCCCCTTCACTGCCAATGAAAAGGCGCTGGCAACGTTACAAGCCCGTGCTACCAAGGTAAATAGCTGGTATCTGGACTTATCGCTCCTTTCCAGCTATTGGTCCGCCAGCAGGTTCTATCATCACACTGCGCCTGTGAATTTGATTTACGCTTTACATGAAGCCTTGGTTCTAATTGCCGAGGAAGGTTTAGAAGCCCGAGTTCAGCGCCACCTTAAACACGGCTTCGCCTTACAGGCTGGACTCGAGGCTATGGGATTGACACTGCATGCTCAAGATGGCTACAGACTAAAGTGCCTGACCTCAGTACGTATTCCGCCAAAGGTCAATGACCTCCGGATAAGGCAGAGGCTTCTTGGCGAGTTCAACATCGAGATCGGAGGAGGCCTGGGACCTCTTAAGGGGAAGATTTGGCGTATCGGTCTCATGGGTCATTCTTCAAACTCCGAAAATGTACTCTTATGCTTATTCGCCCTGGAAAAGCTATTGACTGAAGAGGGCTACACTGTGAAGCCGGGGGCAGGAGTGAACACAGCCATTGAAGTTCTGAAAAGATGAGCTGCAATAACAACCCAGAAAAGCTCAGCCGTCCTGGCGGCGAAATGGTTGACTGGGCTCGTCCTCTCTGGATCATGGTCTGAATTGATTAAGGCAACAGTTGTGATATCCAGCGTCGGGCAGCCCTATGAGATAGACCTTAAGTTGCATAATGGTACTCTTATCTGGGAGGCAGGTCACTCCGATGGCGTTCTCTGCTGCCACAGTTAATCATTACATGGGTGTTTGGCTGCCACCTCCTCATTGAGCTCAACACCCAATCCCGGCTTACCTGAAGGGATAAGATAACCATCTTCCCATTTCAGCGGTTCCTTCAGTATCTCTGCATGGAACCCACCGCAGGTCTCGATGGTCTCCTGAATCAGGAAATTCGGTGTGGAGACATCAAGTTGAATATTGGCAGCTTCCTCAATAGGGCCACAATACAGGTGAGGTGCAATCTGACCATAGTGTACTTCAGCCATGGCAGCAATCTTTTTGGCCATCAATATGCCCCCAGAGCGTCCCAGAGACATCTGGATGATAGATGCTGCCTGGTTTTCAATTAATTGGGCGAATTCATAAAAGGTTGCCAGCCTCTCTCCTGTGGCGATGGGAATGCTCGTTGCCCGGGCAACCCTGGCCATCTCGCCAATATTCTCCGGCGGGACAGGCTCCTCAAACCAGAGTGGTTCGTACTTTTCAATCCGTTTGGCAAATCGGATAGCACTATGAGTATTGATCTGACCGTGTGTCCCGATCAATAGTTCGCACTTGCTCCCTACTGCTTCCCGTACGGCTTTCACCACTGCTTCCGTCCGATCAAGTTCCTCCAGAGATATCTCTCGTGGTTGCTCATTAGACATCAGATCAAGAATCGGATCAAATTTGATAGCTGTAAATCCTTGCTTCATATAATAAGATGCTCTTTCCGCTGCCTTCTCTGGATTACAGTGTACGGCCAGCAATGACTTTGGCGCGCTGTAAGCTCTTGTATCTGCACTTGTAGCTTGTGCATATTCCGTGGCTTCTGAGTACAGATAGGTGTATGATCTCACCTTTTCACGATACTTGCCGCCAATCAGGTTGTAGACGGGCTGGTTCAATTCCTTACCGATGATATCCCAGCAGGCCATCTCGAAGGCACTGATGACAGCCACCTTGGTTATATCCGGGTGCTGGCCGAACATACTCCCGTATATACTCCGCCAGGTCTTTTCGATATCAAATGGACTGCGACCAATCACTAGTCGTTCACCGATGTCCTCGAGCAAGCCCGCAGCTTTCATTGGGTGAAAAGGTATGTCATAAGCTTCACCGAATCCTACTACCCCATTATCAGTCGTCAACTTTAAGAATACCCAGTTGCGTCCTCCGTGGTACGGGGGTGGATTTCCAACCACATAGGTTTTGAAGTCTACGATCTTCATTCTACAATCTCCTCCTTATTCTTTTATTCCATTCTGTCTGCTTGCTGAGCGTGCTTTCAAATTCTCGGTCAAGCAAACCAAACTGGTTTTTGCTCTCCCAGTAACCCCAATCCTGGCGTAAGGCGTCTTTGGGTGTAGCGTCAGGCGCAACGGTAGTGCCATGTTTGGTTTTATACTTCAATTCGCGGATGAGTTGAAGGTTTCTGTCCGTGCGATACTGTTCCAGGAGATTTTGGGAAGCAGAACGTATGGCACGGTCATTCCCGGACCAACCATACTGAATGAGCTTTTCAACCTTTGTGTAGTACTGCTGGATAAGTTCGACTGACATGACAACACTTTAAGTTAGCTGAATGCGCCTGTCAAGCACTGAACATTGCGTCAAGGTGTTCATATCTATATTTGTTTATGTCCTGTTTCTAGGTATCCACGCAAGAGTGTTAAGATTACCTGTGATATGAGTATGGGGTGTCCCCAATCTCGGTTACTCGTCTTGGACTCGATAAGAAGTACAGATGCGAGGTATTCTCGCCAAGCAAAGAAGATCGGCTGAACTTTCAAAAGAGGGTCAAGGAGCCAGAATAGCAGGCCGATAACCTCTCTCAAGAGGCCCAAATTAGCTACAAGGATAGGCTGGATAATCTTGGCGACTAATTGCGCTGTCTCAATTAGGGAATCGAACAGGTAACTTTTTCCTCCCTTGAACAAAACATCGCATTGTTACTTAAACCATATCTATACAGCTGTAGAGGTGCAGTCCACAACAAGAAGTGATAACATGCAATACAAATTGCCACTATGTTTTAAGTTGAGGTTATAGATGACAACATGCGCCGAAATAATGGCCAAGACACTCAGAGAAGCAAACGTAAGGACTGTTTTTGGTCTTCCTGGTGGAGAAGTGCTTGATTTTGTGGAAGCTTGTCATCGAGAAGGCATCTCCTTTATTTTGACTCACCACGAATCCGCAGCCGCTTTCATGGCCGATATAACCGGACAAATTACCCGGCATCCCGGGGTCTGCCTCTCCACCCTCGGGCCGGGAGCTACGAATCTTGTTTCTGGTGTAGCCAACGCTTATCTGGATAGATCGCCTGTTCTCGCAATTACCGGACAAATGTCAACCCAAGCGCTTCCTTATTGTACACACCAGCGAATTGACTTGCAGGCTCTTTTTCAACCCATAACTAAATGGAGTCTCACACTTGATGCCAAGAACACAGGAAGCAAGGTAAAGAAGGCGATAGATATAGCTACCGAAGATAGAATGGGACCGGTTCACCTTCTTCTACCCAGCGATATCGCACGCAAACATGATGAATACGCTGAAGCAAGCGAGGCAACCACCAAGAAATATTACTCACCCGTTAATGAGATGTTACTCCAGAAGGTATTAGTAGAGCTTACTAAAGCTCGGCATCCACTGGTGATTGTCGGAATAGGCGTCAATCCAATGCGGGACTCTGAAAGCATAAATGAATTCATCGAGAAAACGCAAATTCCAGTAATGATGACCCCAAAGGCCAAAGGAGTTGTTGCTGAGTCTAATCCTCTATTTCTGGCAACGGCAACTGGAATGGCGGGGGATGATCTTATTATGGAATTCTTCCAAAAAGTCGACTTGCTGGTAGGTATCGGCTTCGATCCAGTTGAGTCTGATAAGATGTGGCACAAGGAAAAGAAGCTGCTATCTATTAACACTACCACTATCGCAGATGGTGCGTACGCTCCGGCGCTGGAAATTCTTGGTGACATTAACCTTATCCTTGCCAGAATCCTTACTTGCTATAGACTCACTCATAGGTGGGAGGATAAAGAACTACAGGATTTTAGAGACAAGATGACACATAAATTGCAGCCTCCAGTCTCTGCTCCTGCGAAAGGAGTTTCTCCGTACCACGTAATCCTTACATTGCGCCATCTCCTACCACGAAATGCCGTGCTGACTAGTGATGTAGGTGCACACAAGTTACTGCTAGGGCAACTATGGAAGACCTACGAACCACTAACCTTCTTCATGTCCAACGGTCTCTCGTCAATGGGATATGGTTTTCCCGCTGCTATAGCAGCAAAGCTACAATTTCCTGACCGTGAGGTGGTTTCTATATGTGGGGATGGTGGTTTCCTAATGATGCTGAAGGAATTGGAGACAGTGGTTCGACTGCAATTGCCCCTGATTTGCATTGTCTTCTGTGACAAAAGACTGGGACTAATTGACATCATTCAAAAAAGAAGGCGCTATCCCAGCTATGGTGTTGAATTCGGCGATACAGACTTGACGGAGGTAGCAAGAGGCTTCGGGGCTCACGGGGTAAAAGTAAACACCTTGGAAGACTTTGAAAGGGCAATTGTGAATGGCTTTAAAGAGAGTGGACCAGTTGTTATACAGGTCTCTATTAATCCTGATGAATATGTAGTTTGAGAGATAGTGAGATGCCTCACTCATATAATGTGCTATAGCGTGTGAAGTATGCGGAATTCGGGAGAAAGGGTTTTGCCCTCTCGATGGTTGTGTGCCGGGGATCGATCCAAAAGCTCCAGAGAAGCTGGGGAGGTTCAAAGTAACAATGAGGCATCCCTGCTCTATACTTGAGTGTGCAATAAGGAATAAGGTGGACCACTGCTTAAGATGTGACCAATTCCCCTGCGAGGTTCATTATCAGCAAGGCGGCCCATTCAGCCAAAAAACTCTTGATATTAGTAAGGGCGTGCTGGGAAAGAAATGAAGAGCCTGAAATTGACACCAAGAAACTGCCTTCAACGAGCAACCTGTGAATCTTTCCGCGACAAAACAAGGACCTGTTTTGTTAACAATGAGTCAGAAAGTGATATTACAAGAACGAGCTGGGTTATCGTCCCCCTCCCAGAGGCTGGGGAGGAAATGAAAAAGCAAAAAGCCTCTCGTTTTGGAAGCCCTATCCATTAAGTGAACAGATGACAGGTGGTACTCGAGTGTTTCCAACAAAACACTTGGCTATCTGGTGTTTTTTGCAGTAGCTTCACTCTTGTGTAATTGACCCGAATCTATTTATTACAGTAGTATGGTATTAAGTAAGGGGAAAGTTTTGAAAAGGAGTGCGTTCGTCATAGTAAATGTGTTAATAGCCTTGGTATTACTGGTCATCCCCCTAACCGGCTGCAAGTTTCTGACTGGCGAGGGGATATCTCAAGAGCCCTTCTCGTATGTCACACCTGAAAGCCAGAATATATCGTCAGAAGCTTTACGACAGCTTACCGATATTGTACAGGGTTACGTAGATAATGAGCGGATAGTCGGGGCA